>NZ_JABKBZ010000048.1:0-42403 GCF_013166635.1 Lentimicrobium sp. S6
AAATATTTAGGAAAATTAATGTGTGAAAATGAAACAAATTAATGTGTAAATTTAGCCTAGAAATTATAGCTGTTCACACTGGCACAATAACGTCGGTATGACTGGCACAATAACGCCGGTATATCCAATATTAGAACGCTTCGATAGAATAGCTAAGAAATATGGAATACTGAGGATTCTTAAAAAAGGATTAGAAGTGGAAGATGCTCATTTTATCTTTTTATATCAATATCCCCTAGCCAGCAGTGCACAACAGGTAAAAGAGAACTTTGAGAAAAACGAGTTTAGCGTCACACGCCAAGTGCAGTATAATACCGAAAATCTCCGCGAGGAAATAGATATGGTGGTTTTTATCAATGGAATAGCCATAGCAACCCTAGAGCTCAAAAATGCATGGACTGGCCAAAATGCTCGGGTTCATGGCATCAAACAATACAAATACAAAAGAGACATCCGCCAACCCTTATTAAACTTTGGCCGTTGCCTGGTTCATTTTACTGCCGATACCGACGATGTGTTTATGTGTACTCATTTAAAAGGTGCCAAATCCTTCTTTCTTCCATTTAATAAAGGTCATGATAATAGCAAAGGCAACCCACCAAATCCCTTTGGTCATAGAACCAGCTATTTATGGGAAGAAGTTTTTAGTAAAGTTAATCTGAGCCATCTCATACAGCATTTTATTCGCTTCGATGGAAAAGCCAGCGATGCCTTAAGTAAAAGAACATTATTCTTCCCTCGCTATCATCAAATGGATGTAGTGAAAAAGATGTTGGCCGATGTGAGCGAAAAAGGAATAGGCGAAACCTATCTCATTCAACATTCTGCCGGTTCAGGCAAATCCAACTCCATTACTTGGGCCGCCTATCAACTAATCGAATGCTATCCCAAACATGAGCAAGCAAAAGGCATTAAAAGCTTAGAGCAACCTTTATTCGACTCTGTAATTGTAGTCACAGATAGGCGATTGCTCGACAAGCAATTGAGAGACAATATCAGCGATTTCTCCGAAGTAAAGAATATTATTGCTCCTGCACATTCCTCAAAAGAATTACAAGAGAGCTTGGAGCAGGGCAAGAAAATCATCATCACCACCATACAAAAGTTTCCTTTTATTGTGGAAGGCATTGCCGATTTGAGTCATAAAAACTTTGCTGTGATTATTGACGAAGCACACAGTTCACAAAGCGGACAAGCAGCCAGTAAGATGAATCAGGCAATGGGGCAGCAAAGCGAAGAGGAAGAAGACGGACAAGACAAAATACTCAAAGCCATGCAAGCCCGCAAAATGAAGGGTAATGCCTCCTATTTTGCTTTTACCGCCACACCCAAAAACGCTACTTTGGAACGCTTTGGGAAAAGGCAGGCTAATGGAAGCTTCGAGCCTTTCCACCTCTATTCCATGAAACAAGCCATTGAGGAGGGTTTTATATTAGATGTATTGGCCAATTATACCACTTATAAAAGCTATTATGAGATTGAGAAATCCATAGAAGACAATCCCCTATTCGATACCATGAAAGCTCAAAAGAAACTAAGAGCCTATGTGGAACGTGATAAAAGAACCATTGCCACCAAGGCAGAAATTATGATGGAGCATTTTATCAGCAAGGTATTCAGAACCAAAAAGCTCAAAGGAAATGCCAAAGCCATGGTGATCACGCAGAATATAGAATCGGCCATTAGGTATTATCTATCCATCACTAGAATATTAGAAAGTAAAGGAAATCCTTTTAAAATATTGATTGCTTTTTCTGGAGATAAAACGGTAGATGGCATAGAATATACCGAAACGAGCATCAATGGTTTTGCAGAAAAAGATACCCGAAAGAAATTTGAGGAGGATGAATATAAAATGTTGGTAGTAGCCAATAAATACCTCACTGGTTTTGACCAACCCAAGCTCTGTACTATGTATGTAGACAAGAAGCTACAGGGTGTATTAGCTGTACAAGCCCTCTCCCGCTTGAATCGTTCTGCCGATAAATATGGCAAGAAAACTGAGGATTTGTTTATCCTCGATTTCTTTAATCAAGTGGATGATATCAAAGCATCCTTCGACCCTTTTTATACTAGCACCACCTTAAGCGAAGCCACCGACATTAGTGTATTGCACGATTTAAAAGACATGCTCAACGAAGTGGGTGTTTATGAATGGTCGGAGGTAGAAGAATTTAATCAGTTATACTTTGATGCCGCCGATGCTCAGCAATTGAGCCCTATTATAGATTTGGCTGCCAACAGATTCAATAATGAATTAGAATTGGAGGATGAACAAAAAGCAGACTTTAAAATAAAAGCCAAGCAATTTGTGAAAATCTATGGTCAAATGGCTTCCATCATTCCTTTTGATGTATTGAATTGGGAGAAGCTATACTGGTTCTTAAAGTTTCTGATTCCAAAACTCATTGTTATTGATAAAGAGGATTCCTTGATTGATGAGCTATTGAACTCAGTTGATTTATCTACCTACGGATTAGAACGCACAAGAGTAAATCAGTCGATTAGCCTCGACGAGTCCAATACAGAGTTGGAACCACAAAACCCAAATCCAAGAGGAGCCCATGATACAGGAGAAGAGCTAGACCCATTAGACGAAATCATCAGAAACTTTAATGAGAGATGGTTTCATGGCTGGGAAGCCACACCCGAAGACCAAAGGATTAAGTTTATGCAAATCTCTAAACATATTCAGCAGCATCCCGATTTTAAAGATAAGTTTGCGGAGAATCCAGATTCTCAAAACCGCGACTTGGCCTTGCATAAAATGATAGACGAAGTCCTCACCCGCCAAAGAAGACAGGAATTGGATTTATACAAACTTCATTCAAAAGATGAATCCTTTAAGCAAGCCTTTTTTGACACTATGAAACGCTTAATTGATTATGGGGATGTTGGGTAAGAAATAATTAAGCAAAATTTGAGATTTCTCCCTACGGTCGAAATTGGAGGAGAAATCTTATTCACCTTTTAAATGATTAGATTTCTATTAATTTATTATACACATAATACAATTTTTTGGTAAATATTAAATTACCAGCAAATAACTCAAGAGAATTGTACTTCGCTGTTTTACCTCAACAATGGCATCAACTCCATCATCTTCTGTTCATGGGTTAGATTTCCATTGAGCCAATGAATTTCGAATCCTTGTTTTTCCATTCTTCGGAACCAGGTCATTTGTCTTTTTGCGAATTGATGAATAGCTGTATTTAGCCTACGAGACATTTCATCGTAGCTGATTTCATCGCTTAAATACTGAGTAACGAAACGATATTCCAAACCATAGAATTTCAGCTTTTCTGCACTCACTCCTTGTGCTAGCAATTCTTCTACTTCTTCTATCATTCCACCTTTTAAACGCTCCTCTAAACGATCTGTAATTCTCGATCTCACTACTCTCCTATCAAAGTCTAAACCAAGGATAATAGTATTAATCTCAGGAAAGCTAGTATCAATATCGGGATTTTCATCATAATAGGTCTGTATTTCGATGGCTCTTAATAATCTATCGCGATCTGAAACATCTGTGGTATTATGCAATGCCTTAAAGTTCTCCAGAATTTCTTCCAGTTCTTGATCGGATTTTAGTTCTAAATCTTCTCTTAATACCTCATTTTCTGGAACATTAATTAACTTATAGCCTTTAAGCACAGATTCTATATACATTCCTGTACCACCACAGAGAATTGGGAAGCTGCCATTTTTCTCTATTTGCTCATAAGCCTTTAAAAAGTCTCTTTGAAACTCAAAAACATTATACTCATATCCAGGCTTAACGATATCGATTAAATGATGAGGAATCTGTCTATCCTCATACACATATTCCGAGAGGTCTTTTCCGGTTCCGATATCCATACCACGGTATACTTGACGGGAATCTGCGGAGATGATTTCTCCGTTTAATTGAGCGGCCACATAAACTGCAAAGCTAGTTTTTCCGGTGGCTGTAGGTCCTAATATTGTTATCATAAATGAATAAAAAGTGCAAATTTAAAACAAAGATTGTATCCTTCGGTATTTATATTCTAATTTTGTCAATTCATCTCTCAATATGCTCATATTATCCATATTTAGAGGCTCATCTGTTTTTGAAAAGTCTAGATAAAAGCAAGCAAATTCTTTATCATTTTCGGCAAACCACTTGAGGTTGACCATTAAATCTTCAATATCTCCTTTTGAATAAGAATCATGATTTTCTTTGAGATACTGTAGAATCCGTAGGCCATCCACTAATTCTTCACAAGCACGAATGAATTTCGCTTCTTTTTTATTATTTTTTCTTAAAGGGGCCCAAGGTTCTTCTTTTTTCAATTGCTTCTTTAAAAAGCCCGACATGGGAAAATCTATATTTTTTGAAAAGAGTTGTGAAAAAGCATCATAAGTCTGCTTAACATGTTGAAATAATGGAGGAGGGTAAAAAGGATAACTCGACCAATCACCTGTATTTCCTTTTATCATTGCTGGACCAGTACCAAAGTTAACTCGATCAGAAAAACGAGCCTGTGGGTATATCTTCACCTCATTATATTGATGAAGTGGAGCCATCTTCCTCATATGTTGCAGAAAATAGAAGTCTTCACCACTGGATTTGGGGCTTATTCCACCAATCTTAGTATAATTCTCGACTGTTGTTGCCATTCCTGAACCTATGGCACTAAAGGCATAAGGATTCGATATGAGTAGCATATTTATAGCATATACTCTCATATAGAGCTCATATCTTAATATGGCCATATCCTCTTCTTGCCTAGCAGTTAATTTATGATAATAGGGATTACTATGGGCTGAAAATGATTGAGTATTATTGAAAATGGATATAAGGGATTCAAAGTAGTTTGGAGGATAATAGGTATCGGCATCTACTGAAATAATGAGATCCTTCTTTTCCCCAAGTTCGGCAGCGAGGTCCATACTCAACTTTCTTGCCCAACCCACTCCCTTTTTTTTACCAATCCAACCTTTTCCAATAGAGCTTCTATCAATAATATGAATATCTAAATCACTAGACTCCTCTAAAAACTTTATACTATTGGCATTGTCATAGCAAATCTCAAGTTTATCATCATGTTTCCACCATTCATCAGCTTGGTTTACACAAACAATAAGCTTAAAGTTCTGATAACTTTGTAATCTGAAAGATTTTAATAAATCAGGGAGATTTTCATATTCATTCAGAACAGGCAAACAAATATATAAAATAGGATTCAATAGACTAGGCTATATATACTTATCAATAGTTTCTGCTTCCAAATAGGTTCTAAGATCGGAAGTAACTTTATGTATAATTCCACCCATCAAACATTTATCAAAAGGACAAACGGGACGTTCCATAGGGCAACCTTCAATTTCTATTGGTCCTTCTATGCTTTCATAGATATCATAAAGTGTGAATTCATTGGGTTTCTTCTTGAGCTTAAATCCTCCATTAGGACCTCTACTTGAAGCAACCAAGCCTTGCTTTCCGAGTCTTTGCATCACTTTTGCCAGGTGGTTCTTACTAGCTCCAGTAGCCTCTGCAATTTGATTTACGTTAATGAGTTTATCACTAGCTGCTATTAACACAACCGCATGTATGGCTAGTGAAGCAGCTTCAGATATATTTACAACTTTTGACATGATAGGTTTGTTTGCTGCAAATTTAACAATAATTTAGGTATTCGCGATACTAGATACTTATTTAGAGTGATTTCACACAAGAGATTCGGAAAGATGGACAAAAGTATAAAAAAGTATTCAAATACCAAATCCCTTAAAACCCAAATTCCAGGGCAAACGCCTACTTTTATTTTATCCGTGTTAATTTGTGAAAATTACTTTCAGTGAGCTCGCTTCGCTTCGGTTAGCGGAATCCGTGCTTAGATTTTCTCTTTATTAAAATATATGTCGATTCTAAATCATGAACCTAAAGATATGAGTCTGCCCTGACCCAAATTCGATTTCACACATAAAAAAAGCCGAAAACAAATATGTTCTCGGCTTTTCTTTTTACAGAACCTTACTAATCATAGTTTAAGCATTCTGCTTTTTAATCAAGTTCAAAGCACTTCCTGCTTTAAACCAATCAATTTGACTTTGATTATAAGTATGGTTTACTAAAATATCATCCTTCGTTCCATCTGCATGGTTTAATACCACTGTTAATGGTTTTCCAGGAGCAAATTCAGTAAGTCCAATAATGTCGATATTATCATCTTCTTTGATCAGATCAAAATCGGCTGGATTAGCAAATGTCAAACCTAACATTCCCTGCTTTTTTAAGTTTGTTTCGTGGATACGAGCAAAAGAACGAACGAGAACAGCTTTAACGCCCAAATTACGTGGCTCCATAGCTGCATGCTCTCTAGAAGAACCTTCGCCATAATTCTCATCTCCCACTACAATACTTCCCATACCAGCAGCTTTATATGCTCTTGCAACGGCTGGCACTTCTCCTTTTTCACCTGTCAACTGATTCACTACTTCATTGGTAGCTTCACCAAAATAGTTAACTGCACCAATGAGCATATTATTGGAAATATTATCTAAATGTCCTCTAAATCTCAACCAAGGGCCAGCCATAGAAATATGGTCAGTAGTACATTTTCCTTTAGCTTTAATCAGAAGTTTCATGCCTTTAATATCCTCACCATTCCATGGCTCAAACGGAGTTAATAACTGTAATCTCTCTGAATCAGGGCTCACTACAACTTCAACACCACTTCCATCAGCCGATGGGGCTTGGTAACCATTATCCTCAACAGCAAAACCATTAGTTGGCAATTCATCTCCTTTTGGAGGATCTAACATCACCTCTTCACCATTTTTATTAATCAGCTTATCTGTTAACGGATTGAAACCTAAGTCACCAGAAATAGCAATAGCAGCCACCATTTCAGGAGAAGCTACAAAAGCATGGGTATTTGGATTTCCATCAGCACGCTTGGCAAAGTTTCTATTGAAAGAATGAACAATACTATTTTTCTTAGCATCTGAGGCTCCATCTCTATCCCACTGACCAATACATGGTCCGCAAGCATTGGTGAAGATTTTAGCATTTAAATCTTCGAATATTTTAATCAAACCATCTCTTTCAGCTGTAAACCTTACTTGCTCAGACCCAGGGTTAATTCCGAATTCAGCTTTTGCAACCAAGCCTTTATCAACAGCTTGCTTAGCAATACTAGCTGCTCTAGCCAAATCCTCATAAGAAGAGTTGGTACAAGAACCTATTAAACCCCAATCCACTTTTAAAGGCCATCCATTAGCTTCTGCTTTTGCACGCATTTCGCTAACTGGAGTTTGTAAATCTGGTGTAAATGGACCATTCACACTGGGCTCTAATTCATCTAAATTAATTTCAATCACTTGATCAAAATATTTTTCTGGATTGGCATATACTTCCTCATCGCCAGTAAGATATTCCTTTACGCCATTAGCCAAATCAGCAACATCGGCTCTATCTGTGGCACGTAAATAACGCTCCATGCTTTCATCGTAACCAAAAGTAGAGGTGGTTGCTCCTATTTCAGCTCCCATATTACAAATGGTTCCTTTTCCGGTTGCTGATAAAGATTGAGCACCTTCACCAAAATATTCAACAACAGCACCTGTTCCACCTTTTACAGTGAGTATTCCAGCTACCTTAAGAATAATATCTTTTGCAGCGGTCCATCCATTTAATCGACCAGTCAATTTAATACCAATTAACTTTGGAAATTTCAGTTCCCAAGGCATACCAGCCATGACATCAACAGCATCGGCTCCACCAACTCCAACAGCTATCATACCTAAACCACCGGCATTTACTGTATGAGAATCTGTACCTATCATCATTCCCCCAGGAAATGCATAATTCTCTAGAACTACTTGATGAATGATACCTGCTCCAGGTTTCCAAAAACCTATACCATATTTATTAGATACGGATTCTAAGAAATTATATACTTCATTATTTTTATTGATGGCTTCTTGTAAATCTTTACCAGCACCAATTTTTGCTTGAATAAGGTGATCGGCATGTACTGTAGAAGGAACAGCTGCTGTTTGTTTTCCAGCTTGCATAAACTGCAATAAAGCCATTTGCGCCGTAGCATCTTGCATAGCAACTCTATCTGGAGTAAAATCAACATAAGACTCTCCTCTTGAAAAAGCTTCTGTTGGGTTTCCTTCATCAAGATGAGAATAAAGAATCTTCTCGGCCAGTGTTAATGGTTTTCCAACCACTTTTCTAGCAGTATCTACTCTTTCAGCGAGCTTAGAGTAAACTCCTTTGATCATTTCTATATCGAATGCCATAAAATTGTGTTTTTATTATTTTCAAATATGCTTGTTATAAAAGGCAAATTTAATAAAAACGAAGGGATTTGAAAAGATAAAAAAGTCTAAAAAGACCATTTATAAATAGCATTTTTTAGTTTTTTAGAATCAGCATATAAGCTCCGTAAAAAATAAAATAAATGTGTAGTTTTGCAGCAAACACAATTATATATGTCAGTAGAAAAAGCTTTAAAAGAAAGCATAGAGTTAAAAAAGACAGTACTTGAACATCCTAGTATTACTAGTGATTTAAATATATTAGCCCAAAAAGTAGTCGATAGTTTTAAAAAAGGAGGACGCGTTTATTTTTGCGGAAATGGAGGCAGTGCAGCCGATGCACAACACCTTGCGGCAGAACTCAGCGGAAGATACTATTACGATAGACCTCCTCTTGCGGCTGAAGCACTTCATGTGAACACCAGCTACCTTACTGCTGTAGCTAATGATTATAGCTATGATGAAATATATGCTAGACTATTCATTGCTTTTGGCCAACCTGCCGATGTATTGATAGGCTTGTCTACCAGTGGAAACTCTAAAAATGTAATTAGAGCATTTGAAGAGGCCAATAAAAAAGGGGTCCTTACAGTAGCTTTCACAGGTGAAACTGGTGGAAAAATGAATGAAGTAGCTGATATGATATTTAAGATACCTAGTACGGATACTCCAAGAATACAAGAAGTCCATATGCTATTAGGCCACAGCCTTTGTGAGATTGTTGAACAAAAAATGTTTCCTAGAAATGACCAATGAAGCGATAATTATTTTAGATCCAGATGATTTAAAAAACAATCATCAACTATTATTTGAAGAGATAAAAGGAAAACCATTCTTACATTATCAACTCAGCTATTTGGCGGAAAACCTCTTCAAGCATATTGTATTCTTAATCCCAGAAAATGACAATAGAGTTCAACGTCTTTTTGGTGAAGAATACATGGATATAAAAATAACTTATCTAGATTGGCATCCTAAATTCGGAAATGGAGGGAATATATTCAATGCCTTAGATTTTATAAAAGACACCTTTGCTTTTGTATTCTCTGCAAAGAATTATTTCAGATTGAATTTAAGAAAAGCCGATGATTTTAGAAGAATGAGAGATTCTAAAATTCTTCTCATCGGAAAAAAGACAACAGATTATGAAATTGATAAAATCAAGCTATTTTTAGATTTCAAAGGAAAAATCACTAATATATCCGAATCAATTATTACAGAAGAGGAAAACGCCTACAATACAAACACTTGGCTTATCAATAAAGTCTACTTTAAGAAACAATTTGCCAAGCTAAGCTTCTCTCTCTTTAATGATTACCTCAAAAAAGAATATAAAGAAAATCCTCAATATTGTTTGGCATGTAGACAATATTTTATCACAATGGAAGAAAATAAAGACTTAGAAAAAGCAAAATATGAATTTGCAGAATACTATTACCACTAAACGATTTTTATTTCTCGATAGAGATGGGGTGATCAATAAGCGAAAGGTTGGCGGCTACATTACTAAATGGGAAGATTTTGAAATACTACCCGGTGTATTAGAAGCTATTACTGTTTTCAGTAGCTATTTCGATCGTATCATCATAGTCACTAACCAACAAGGTATCGGTAAAGGTTTAATGTCAGCCGATTCGTTACAATATATTCATGAGCAATTTGGGAAATTGGTAGAAGAAAACCATGGCCATATTGATGCATTCTATTATTGTCCCATGCTGAAATCCGAAGCCGATAATTGTAGGAAACCAGGTATAAAGATGGCTTTAAAAGCTCAAGAAGATTTCCCAGAAATAGACATGAGCAAAAGTATGATGATTGGTGATACGGCTAGCGATATGAACTTCGCTAAAAATGCTGGAATGACTGCTATCCTTTTGCAAAACGAGCATACCATTGAATCCGACTTAACACTGAGTAATTATTCAATCAAAACTTTAACTGAAGTTTCTAATCTACTTAAATAAAACAACTTGACTCACACAACCATATTGCTTGTTTTTGCACTTTATACGCTTTTATTATTTGTCATCAGCTGGTGGACAAGTAGAAAAGCAGGTAACTCAAGTTTCTTCTTAGGAGATAAAAAATCGCCATGGTATGTGGTGGCTTACGGAATGATTGGCGCCTCATTAAGTGGTGTTACTTTCATTTCAATCCCAGGAACAGTTGGTTCAAATGGCTTTAGCTATATGATGATTGTTTTGGGATATTTATTGGGATATTTTGCTATTTCTAAAATATTACTACCCTTATATTACCGACTCAATTTAACCTCCATTTACACCTATTTATTGGATCGATTTGGTAATTCTAGTTATAAAACTGGAGCCTCTTTCTTTTTATTATCTCGTATTATCGGAGCTTCTTTTCGAATGTTTTTAGTGATAAATGTACTTCAATTATTTGTGTTCAATGCTTTAGGAATTCCATTTTGGATTACTGTATTTGGATTTGTTGGCCTCATTCTACTCTATACTTATCAAGCAGGTATAAAGACGATTGTCTGGACAGATACCCTTCAAACTACTTTTATGCTTCTTGCTGTAGGTATAACTATTTATTTTATTTCTGATGATTTACAAATCAGCATTGGAAACTTATACCAAAGCATTGATGCCGAAGGCTTAACCAAAATGGTAAATTATAATTGGAATAGCAAAACACATTACCTTAAACAATTCTTTTCTGGAGCCTTTATTGCCATTGTGATGACTGGTTTAGATCAGGATATGATGCAAAAAAACTTAAGCTGTAAAAATGTAAAAGAAGCTCAAAAGAATATCATCTCTTTAAGCTGGGCTTTGGTTCCTGTAAATTTCATATTCCTTAGCCTTGGAGGAATTCTTTTTTATTATGCTCAAACCAAAGGAATTATCATAGAAGGAACTACAGATAATCTTTTCCCAACCATCGCCTTAGATCATTTAGGAATAGGTGCAGGAGTCGTTTTTATCATTGGGCTTATTGCTGCAGCTTATTCTAGTGCAGATAGTGCTTTAACTTCATTAACCACCTCTTTTTCTATTGATATTCTCGGAATTGAAAGAAATACCAAGCTCACTATAAAAGATAAAGAAAAGCAAAGAAAAAGAGTTCACCTGGGAATGGCTGCTGTTTTGGTTTTAGTAATTTCTGCTTATCAATTAATTAATGACCAGGCGATTATAACAAAATTATTCACTATTGCTGGCTATACCTATGGGCCACTACTTGGCCTTTTTGCTTTTGGATTATTTACAAAACGAAGAATTAAAGACTCGTGGACTCCACTTATCGCTATTCTTGCTCCGCTTCTCTCTTATTTTATTAAAGTTTACGCTCCTCAAATTATAGATGGATACGAAATCGGATTTGAACTCTTAATTATCAATGGAGCAATTATGTTCTTGGGTTTATTCCTCATCTCAAAAAAATCGTAATTATGAACTATCAAATCACAAATGCCACAGAAAAACATATAGAAATTATAACTGATTTTCAGTTAAGGATGGCTCTCGAAACAGAGTCTATTCATCTTGACAAACCTACTGTTTTAAAAGGAGTTTCCGCAGTTTTCAACGACAAGAGTTTAGGCCAGTATTTTATAACCAAGGATAATGATAAAGTAATTGCTTCATTAATGATTACCTACGAATGGAGCGATTGGAGAAATGCCAAAGTTTGGTGGATACAAAGTGTATTTGTGATTCCAGAATACAGGCGAACAGGTGTATTCAGTCAGGTCTATCAACATATAAAAACAATTGTAAAAGAAGACGTTACTATTGGAGGACTTAGACTTTATGTAGATAAAACTAATGTTTCAGCTCAAAATACCTATAGCAAAGTTGGTATGAATGGGGAGCATTATCAGTTATTCGAGTGGATGAAGTAGCTTTATTGCTTGCCATAATATGCCGTCTTTTCTTGTTAGACTTGTACTGAAACCAATTACTTCGAATAAGTTCAGCACATCGCAATTACATTAGCATACTATTTGTTTTCAGAGTTCTCACAGATAAATATTTTCCTGCGTTCGTGAGCTCCCTTCGGTCGGTTCATACGTCTCAAACCTGCTGTTTCCTTATTAAGCAAAACAAGATATTTAGGTTCTTGGTAGACGCTAGTAATAAATGAAAAACAAAAATCATCAATGTTTTTCGTTAATTCAAATCAACAGAATAGGAAACCAATAAAATATAAGCTCGCAATGGCATATATTTGTAATATTCTCTTTGAATTCTATATGCCAAGCTTAAGTCCGACCATTTATTTATTGGATAACTGGCTCCAATAGTATATCGCATTTGCGCAGTTAACCATTTCAATTCACCATTTAAACCTAGATAATGTTCAATGGCGATAAAAGGCTCAATCTTGTTTTTTCTAACATCGTAGCTGAGCTCAAACTTTGAACGAAATAATTGTTCGCTATATTCCTGTTTATAATTGCTATAAAACCATTGTTGTTGGTAGCGTCCACGAATATCATAAGAGAATCGTCCAAATTTATTATCATAAACCAAGTCTAAATTCCATCGATGAATAGAGGTCTTACCAAATTCGTAATAATCAATAAAACGATATCGAGTTCCTAAAGAAAAGCGTTTATTTAACTTGTATTTCACACCTAGGTCCCAGTGGTATTGTTTTAATAATTCCGAGTTTTCTCTCGTCCTAATTCCCAGTTGGGTATCCAATCGAAACTTCTTATTGATTTTATATTTCGCTGAAATATCTCCCCAGATTTGAAAATCCTCCTCTTGAGCAGTAACTGGAAATGCTATTACAAACCCAATCATCACAAAAAGTAAGATAGATAAATATTTATAGACTAATTGATTAATCATTTTGGTTGAATTTGCTTATAAAGAGTCAGTTCCCATGGTTTTACTGATCATAGAAAACCGTCTCTTAAACCGATTAAATTTAAGATCTTTATGAAAAATATACATACCAGTGATAAATTTACTAAAGCCATTTGGATAGATATGAAACTCCTTTAGCTTACGCTGGATTTCACTCATTCCACCAGAACGCTCCGACTTTACCTCTAAAA
This sequence comes from Lentimicrobium sp. S6, assembly GCF_013166635.1. Classification (NCBI taxonomy): domain Bacteria; kingdom Pseudomonadati; phylum Bacteroidota; class Bacteroidia; order Bacteroidales; family Lentimicrobiaceae; genus Lentimicrobium; species Lentimicrobium sp. S6. The sequence continues at coordinate 13,337 of NZ_JABKBZ010000048.1, forward strand.
CTACTAATTTCTCTAATTTAGTCATTTCATCATTGTCACTCTCCCCAAAGCTCACATTCAAATCTATGGTTACACGTTCAGCACTTATTCTATTCACCAACATGATTCTTTGAAAGCTATTATTGAGCACATGTTCGAGATCATTCATACTAAAAGGAGTATTTTCAAGGATAAACTTCTTATCCTTTTCTGTATTGACATTATATAACCTTCTAGTTTTCTCAGTATTTCCTTTATTGGATTTGAATTTTATTTCTAAGAAATCCTGACCTGTCAACATATATTTTCTTCGACGAATCTTATATCTATTCAGTTTCCCATTTTGATGCCAACGCAACATTTGCCTATCTGCAGTATCGTAATAAACACTTTCATAGGGCATTATTCTAATGCCTTCAATTTCTAGTACATGATAATACTGCCTTATAGATTCTAGAATAGGAGCTAGATATTCTTCATTAAAATAGAACTTGGTATCTACCCTATCCATCAAACTCACTCTATCCATTTCTTTCAACGAAATAGCTTCCATCTTGTCAACTACTGCAATAGCTTCCTTTAAATCACTCATATTAATCTATTATATCTAACCTACCAACATTAACTGCTTGATTATTCTCTTCAATGTTAACATTAATAATGACCGGTATTTCATCTTGAGGATCCAACATTTCAGGATCACGACTATAAGCGAATATTTCATATTCACCCTGTGGTAATAATTGAAATACAAAAGAACCATCATGGTAGGTTCTAATTCTATCAAAATAATAATTATCAAGCTTACGAGCTATATAAACGTATTCATTTCTCACATAAAAACTATCTTTTAAAATAGTCATCTCTGAATTATAGTCATAAGCAAAAAGCCTTCCAGAAATGGAGTTTGACCCTTCATAATTTGTTACTTTATCCAAAACCAACATATCCTCAACAGTGACTTTTTTTCCATTTTTTTTAATAGCAACATCTCTCTCTACTACAACTTTACCACTTGTAGATTGACCTGTACTATCATCAGAATAAGTATATACACGATAATTACCTTTTCTCAAATATCCAAAATGATATGTTCCATCATAATGAGTTTCTGTTTTATCAGAATAGAAATCATCATCACCATAAACGATATAAACATCTTGAGATAGAGCTGGGAAATTAGCATAAGTGGTTTGAAAATCATCACTAACCAATTTCATATTTACTGTGCCCGAAATAGATGCTGTTCCGCCTTCACCCTCTTTTTTTGTACAAGAAGAAATAACTATTATTATTGCCAATAAGCCCAATGACCACCATTTTTTCATGAGTATTCTTTTTATTATACAGTTTGTGTAAATTTTGAACAAAGATACAATTCTATTAAAACCTCAGACATATATCCATTCTTAATCCTCACGTATTAATACTTTTTAATATTAATAATTAGGGCTAAAAATGGTTGCAAAGGAATTAGACTTTAAAAATAGTAAATAGTTTAAGCTCCAATTGTTTTTTTTAAATCTATTGGTTTGCCTAAAGACAAACCCAAATCCAACAATCTCATTAACAAGGCAATAATAAATGATATTCACACTAATTTTGTAAAAAACACAAACTAGCTAATTACTATAGTAATAAGCCATTTAAAATACAACTCTTTTTCATAGGATTTAATATATTTGCATCTGCTCATTTTTTGAAGATGTTTTTTTAATTTGGAACAATATAACCATTATAAACATCGTTAGTAGAGCAATTCATAAACAAATATTTTATTGTGAGAAAATTTACTTTAAGCTTACTTCTGACATCTCTTTTATTTGGCACTTTAGCATTTGCACAAAGTGGAGAAAAACATACTTATAAATTCCTTACGCTTCCAAACTCAGCCAGAATAGCAGGTCTAGGAGGAAATTTTGCAACCATTAATGATAATGACATTAATATGGCTGTTGCCAATCCTTCCTTGATTAATCCTAAAATGCACAATAACCTTGGGATGAGTTTTGTGGATTATCACTCCGATGTTAATTATGGATATGCTACCTATGGTAGACATTTCAATAAAATTGGAAGTTTTGTTGGAACCATGCAGTTTATTGATTATGGAACATTCGATTATGCGAATGAAACCGGCGATGTGCAAGGTAATTTCTCAGCTGGCGAATATGCCATGAATATAGGTTGGGGACGTTCTTTAGATAGTACTTTCTTCATTGGAGCCAATTTAAAAGGAATTTATAGTAGCTTAGAAAGTTATAATAGTTTTGGTTTAGCTGTTGATGTGGCAGGAACCTATTATAATGAAAAGGCAAAATTTACAGCCTCATTAATCTTTAGCAATATTGGTCGTCAAATTACTACCTATAATGGCTATAACGAAACCCTTCCTTTCGAAATAAAAGCTGGTCTTTCTAAGACCTTACAACATATTCCATTAACTTTTTCTGTGTTATTTACGAATCTTCAGAAATGGGATTTAACTTACCCAGAAACAGAATCATCATCTGGTTCGTTTAATAGTGAAGAAAGTTCTAAAAGTGGAATAGCTGATTTTAGTGACAAATTAATGCGTCATATTGTGATTGGAGCCGAACTTAGACCATTTAAAGTTATCCGTTTACGAATTGGCTATAATTATTTAAGAAGACAAGAAATGGCCATAGAAAGCAAACCCGGAACTGTAGGTTGGTCATGGGGATTAGGTGTAAAAGTTTATAAATTCGAAGTAGCCTATTCTCGTAGTGCTCAATACCTCGGCCCTTCTTATAACTTCTTTACATTAACTACCAATATTGACAGTTTCTTTAAAACAATAAATTAAGGACAGCTCTAAATTTTTTTCTAGACTATCATAAATTCATTTTAGAATTTATCCCCTATTTGTGTCTTGCGCAATAAAGTTTTATTATTAATTTTGGGCTCGAACCAAATAAATACAAATACAAAACTTTTAATATGCAAAAAAAACCAAGACTCAGTTTTTGGCAAATATGGAATATGAGCTTTGGATTCCTAGGAATTCAGTTCGGTTTCGCCCTTCAAAATGCAAATGCAAGCAGAATATTAAGCACATTTGGTGCCGATGTTGAGCACCTTTCCTGGTTCTGGCTTGCTGCTCCCTTAACCGGAATGATAGTTCAACCTATCATTGGTCACTTTTCCGATAAAACATGGAATCGCTTCGGTCGACGTCGCCCCTACTTTTTGTTTGGTGCTGTTTTGACCTCCATCGCACTCGTCTTGATGCCTAACTCCGGGAATCTTGCCGTATATATGTCACCAATGATTATTGGAGCTGGTATGCTAATGATTATGGATGCCAGTATTAACATCTCCATGGAGCCATTTAGAGCTCTTGTTGCTGACTTACTTCCATCCGATCAAAGAACACTTGGTTTTTCCATACAAACTTTCCTTATAGGAATTGGTGCCGTTTTTGGCTCATTTATGCCTTATATACTTGCCGAATGGGTTGGTATAAGTAAGGAAAGCGTCACTGGTGGAATCCCCGACAATGTTATTTTCAGTTTTTATATAGGTGCAGCTGTTTTAATTGCTACTATCTTATGGACCGTTTTTAGAACCAAAGAATATCCTCCAGAAGATTTTGAGGAATTTGCTAGACAAGAAGCCATAGAAAAAGGAGAGATAGAAGAAGGGGAAGAAATTATTAAAGCAAAAAAACAATCTGGTTTTTTAGAAGTTTTCAACGATTTCAAAAATATGCCCACAACCATGAAACAGTTGGGAGTGGTACAGTTCTTTAGTTGGTTTGCTCTATTTAGCATGTGGGTTTTCACTACACCCGCCATTGCACAACATATTTATGGTCTCGATATCACCGATGCTTCATCTGCAGAATATAATGAAGCAGGAAACTGGGTAGGCACCCTATTTGCTGTTTATAACGGAGTAGCTATGTTCTACGCCCTCCTCTTACCATTTATTGCTACCAAGATTGGTAGAAAAAGAACTCATGCTGTTTCACTTATTGCTGGTGGATTGGGATTAATTAGTATGTATTTTATTACAGATAAAGATTGGTTACTACTTTCAATGGTAGGAATTGGATTTGCTTGGGCTAGTATTTTAGCCATGCCTTATGCTATTCTTGCTGGTTCTATTCCTGTGAAAAAGATGGGAATTTATATGGGCATTTTTAATTTCTTCATCACTTTTCCTCAAATTGTAAATGGAGTTTTTGGTGGACCTATCGTTAAAAGGCTTTATGATTCACAAGCCATCATTGCTATTGTCATTGCAGGTGTATTTATGATATTAGGTGCCGCTTCTGTTTTCTTTGTAAAAGATAAAGATGCCATTGTAAAATAAAAGCTATCCATTTACAGCAGTGATAAGAAATTGTTAAAGCCTAAGCTCCCTTAGTTATAAAACTAAGGGAGCTTATCTTTGCAAAAAAAACAAACCATTTTTTTTATTTTCAATTAATAATATTTTGCTTGAAAATAAATATCGAAATTTAAGATTACTATGAACAGAACATCAGGAGTATTATGTCCTTTATTCTCTTTAAACGGAGATTATGGAATAGGACAAATGGGTAAATCTGCCTTTAATTTTATCGATTATTTATCGGAATGTGGATTTACACATTGGCAAATTCTACCTTTAAATCCAGTAGATTTTGTAAAATCACCCTACTCCTCACCCTCCGCTTTTGCAGGATATTTTGCTTTAATTGATCCTGATCAATTATTTGACATGAAACTTTTGAACAGAACAGAAATGCCTTTGCCCTCTCGGGAGAAGGAAGACCGTGTTTCCTATCAAATAGTAGAGGAGCTAATGCATAACACTCTAAAAACTGCTTTCAATAACTTTTATAAGTATGCAGATAATAAACTACTTACAGATTACGATTTATTTCTGAGCCAAAACTCCAAATGGCTGAATGACTATGCTCTTTTCATGGCCATAAAAGACCATCATGAAGGAAGCATGTGGACCCAATGGACTGATCAATATAAGTTTTACAATCAGCTTTCCCGAGAAGACAAACTCCCTTTTATGGAATCTGCTGAATTTTATAAGTTTATCCAGTTTGTATTTTTCAAGCAATGGAAAAAAATCACAGCATATGCACATCAGAAAAACATCAAAATTATTGGGGACATGCCCATTTATGTGAGTTATGATAGTGCCGATGTTTGGAGTCAAACTCATTTATTCCAATTGGAAGATGATTTAAATCCAAAAGCTGTAGCTGGTGTTCCTCCAGATTTCTTTGCGCAAGATGGGCAATTATGGGGCTTTCCTCTCTATGAATGGGAAGCACATCAAATAAGCAATTTCCAATGGTGGAAAGCAAGAACCAAACACCAATTAGAAATGTATGATCATTTGCGATTCGATCATTTTAGAGCCATAGAAGCTTATTGGTCTGTTCCCGGTGACCATCCTACAGCAAGATATGGACAATGGATTAAAGCGCCGGGGAAAGAATTACTAGATGCGATAGCTGGTATTAAGGAAAATGGACTCATAGCCGAAAACCTTGGAGATATTTCTGAGGAGGTTGAAATTTTGAGGAAAGACTTTAAAATTCCAGGCATGAAAATTCTACAATTTGCCTTTGGTGGACATATACAAGACCAACACCTCCCCTATAATGCCCCAAATGAAGACATATATTATAGTGGCACACATGATAACGACACCTTACATGGCTGGTTACAAACACTTTCTCCTCATGCTTTTGAACACCTCTGTAAATATTACGGAGTGACGGTTGAACAAGTTCATGTGGTTTGGTTAGTGGACAGAATCCTCAGTGGTCCAGCCAAATTACTCATACTTCCCATTCAAGATTATTGGGGTTTAACAGAAAGTTGCAGGTTCAACTCACCAGGTACTGTTTCTGATGACAACTGGACTTGGCGTTTAACCCAAAAAGAATTGGATAATAACAATAGCTCCAAAGTTAAAGAACGCTTACAATTTTTCGGAAGGACTAAATTATAAATGCAAACATAAGTTCAAGTAGCACTGCTCGGTAGAGCTGTGCCATAGATATAATAACCACAAACGAGCTAGATCGGATTTGTAACCCGGTCGTTTAAATTAAATTTTCATCATCTTTTAGAGTAACTTTATTTCGGAATTAGTATTAATTATATCATCGGATTGCAAATCCGATGGAGTTAGGCATAAGCATAACTCACTGCTTCAGGAAACACTAATCCATAGCCTGATTAAGGAAATGATTAAAGTCTTTCATCACTTTAAATGCCTCAATCACCTGATTTACAAATCCTGAATTATTCACCTCTGCATCCGGTACTTTATGAAGCACCGTATAGCTTTTAAATTTCAGTAATTCTACATCGGCAAAATCAGCTGGAAATCCTTTTGGTGGTCTTTTTAATTTCTCCCCCTCCACTTGTCCAAAGGTTTCAACAAACTTGTCCGACTCAATAATACTTTTGAAAACTTTGGTATTATACAAAACTTCTTCTCTAATTTTCTTTAGATTGGCTGATTCTGGCATATACACTCCTCCAGCAATAAAGCTATTTCCTGGCTCTAAATGTAAATAGTAACCTGCTTTGCCACTCTTCTTACCTCCAGGAACTATAAAACCACCCATATTATTTTTATATGGCTCTTTATTTTTAGAAAAACGAACATCTCTATAAATTCTAAAAACACATTTTTTTGCTTGTTGGTCGGCAACTGAAGAATCAAACTCCGCTATTCTCTCAATCACATTCTGAACCAAATCCTCCATTTCTTGTTTTGCCTCTAAATAACTCTGTTTATTGGCATCGAACCATAGTTTATGGTTGTTCTCACTCAGTTCACTTAAAAAGCTAATTATGTTGTTTTTATTTACGCTCATTTTTTCCTATTTTTATGATCATAAAAGTATAAACAATAAGATGAAAAATAAACTGTTTTTTCTAATTCTTTTGTTAATCTCTGCGCAAGTTAAATCTGCCCACGATCCTACATCCATTGGTGCAAAATCTGCATCTTTAGGAACCATTAGTGTGGTAGGTATTGATTTTAACAATCTCCATAATAATCAAGCTGCATTGGCCTATTATAATAAAATGACCATTGGTTTAGATTATGACCAAGGCTATTTTGTAGATAAAAATCTGAGCACAAAAACACTGGGATTTGCCATGCCTACCGGATTTGGTAGTATCGGTGTCAACATGAAGTATTTCGGCTACGAACAATATAATGAACAAAAAATTGGTTTGGCCTATGGTAAAACATTAGGTAAATACTTAGCCATTGGAATACAACTAGATTATTTTAGAACTTTTATTGGCAATGACTATGGTTCTGCCCAAGCAGTAAGTTTCGAATTGAGTTTATATAGTAAATTGAGTGAAAAACTAGAACTCGGAGCTCACCTCTTTAATCCTATCGGAATGCAGATAGGAGAACAAAGTAAAGAAGATATACCCATTTCTTTCAAACTTGGACTCCTTTATCAAGTTGATGAACGCTTATATCTTGCCACTGAAGCCGAAAAAGTATTAGATCAAAAGACTATTTATAAATTTGGACTACAGTATATGATAGTCGAGCGTTTCATTGCAAGAATTGGTGTAGCCACTAATCCCGGATTATATACTTTTGGTTTCGGATTGAAGTGGGACAGGTTGATTTTGGATATTGGAACAGGTTATCATCAGACTTTAGGCTTTACGCCACGTGTTTCATTACAGTTTAATTTGAAATAATGAATCTTAAAATCCTACATATTTGGAAGCTGATTTTCATCATTCTCATTTTGGGAATTTTCTCTATACCTTATCAGGCCTATTCTCAAGAGGCTGTCATTAAAAATATCATTGAGGATTTAACGGAAAAATCGGAGACCGAATTTGATTATTCAGATTTACTGGATGAATTTTTAGATTTAAATCAGAACCCAGTAAATATTAACTCCACAGAAAGCCAAAGCCTCGTTTCCTTATTTTTACTCGATGAGCTACAATATCGTAACCTTCGACAATATATTGATAGCAATGGATATGTATTTAGCCCTCAAGAACTTCTTCTTATTGATGGCTTTAGTCCGCAAAACATTATAAACCTCACTCCTTTTATTAAAGCAGGACCCTTAGAGGAGTCTGTTCAGGTAAAACCTTCAAGAATATTCAAATATGGTAGTCATCAGATATTTACCCGTTACCAGAGAACGGTGCAAGAAGCTGAAGGTTATAAAAACAGGACCGATTCCACCTGGTCAGCAAGCCCTAACTCAAAATACTTGGGAGATGCTAATAAATATTACTTAAAATATCAATTTAAGTACTCAAATATGGTGAGTGCCGGTTTAGTAGCTGAAAAAGACGCTGGAGAAGTGTTTTTCGAAAACATTGATCATCCCGTTTTAGATTCATTAATTGGAGATAAAATAAAAAAAGGCTTTGATTTTTACACTGCTCATCTATTTGTTCAAAAAATTGGAATCCTCGACCAAGCAGTAGTTGGAGATTACCACCTGCAATTCGGACAAGGTTTAAATATGTGGTCATCCTTAGCCTTTGGAAAATCGAGCAATGCCCTGAACATTAAGAAATACGAAAGAGGCATAAAAGCTAATACTTCTACCGACGAAAACAAATTCTTAAGAGGTGCAGCAGCCCAAATTTCTAAAGGAAGCTGGTTATTCACTGCATTCTATTCTTCTAAAGAACAAGACGCCTCTAGTTATTATGGAGCCGAAGATCAGGAAACCAATTTTGTAGAATCCATTAATGGAACAGGGTTTCATAGAACCGTAAATGAGCTTTTAAAGAAAAACTCCATTCAAGTACAATTGATGGGAGGAAGAATTAAATACACTAAAAAATTATTTAGCATTGGACTTATTGCCTCTCATGCCATCCTCAATAAAGAATTATTACCAACAGGAACCCCTTATCAATATTATAATTTCACTGGAAATGAGAATACAGTGATTGGCTCAGATTTTCAATTTAGGTTCAAAAATGTTGATTTTTTTGGAGAATTCAGTTATAATATTGATGGAGGGCTGGCTTATCTTGCTGGATTAAATGCCCCTTTGAGTAATAGAGTAGCCTTAGCCATTTTATTTAGAAATTATAATGAGAAGTATAACAACCTTTTCGGTGCAGCATTTGGAGAAAATACAGTCAATAAAAACGAAAGAGGAATCTATACAGGCTTAAGTTTTCAAATCTCCAAAAAACTACACCTTAATACTTATGTAGACTTATTTAGTTCTCCTTGGCTGCGTTACAGAACAGATGCACCTTCCTATGGAAGTGAGTTTTTGGCCTTGTTAAATTATGAATACAGCCGCAAAGTACAAATGCAATTCAGGGCCAAGTATAAAAACAAAATGCTGAATTATACTGAAGAATATGCCATGACATCAAGGCTTGAAAATCAAGTAAAATATGGCTTAAGATATCATATTTCCTATCAAGTACACCCTTTATTTACGCTGAAAAACAGAATTGAATACCAGATATTTGAGTCGAAAGATGTGGGACAAAAACCAGGCTTTTTAATCTATCAAGATATTAATTATAAAAGTAAAAATCAGAATTTAGCTATGAGTACGCGATTTGCGCTTTTCGATGTAGAAGACTATAACAGTAGATTATACGCCTACGAAAATGATTTGCTTTATGTATTCTCCATACCAGCCTATTATAATAGAGGAGTCCGTGCATATTTTGTTTTCAACTACAGAATAAACACCACTTTCCAGTTCTGGTTTAAGCTAGGACACACATGGTACGAAAATGTTAACGAGATAGGTAGTGGATTAAATACCATAGAAGGAGGAAATAAAACAGAAGTGAGAGCTCAGTTAAGAATTAAAATTTAAATGCAATTCCAAAACCATAATTTTGTTTCACTTGTAAATTAATACTTTCTCCAGTTTTAATCCTATCACCATCAACCACCTCATATTCAGGAACTTTTACATTATGATCATAAATCATATGTAAGTAAAGGTTGGCTACAAAATACTTATTAATGGTAAAATCGAATAGTGTTTCCCAATCCACATCGATATTCCATTGATTAGAAGGGTCAGGATCTGCATAGTTATTATATAAATTCATAGTTGAACTTACATCTATGTTTTTAAACAATTCTTTTCTATATCTTAATTTTATATTAACCCCCAATTCAGCCTTTATATTATCACCAGGAACTAATATATTACCTTCCTCATCCTTAACAGCTGCTTTAACACCGTAGCTACCCGCATCTGCCAAATCTTGATTCATTACAAATATTAGTTTACCTGCTACTGGAGCAAAAAACATAGATAAACCTTCGATAGATTTATTTTCAATGCCCAAAGACAAAGTTAGGTATGCTGGTGCAAACCAATCAGATACCACAGTAGAATCATTAGGATATTTAAAACCTTCACTATATTGGCTTTTGAAATCTAACTGGGCATTATAAAAATAATTCTTAACAAATTGATGAGCAACACTGGAGTTTAAATTTAATTTATCCTCAGATTTACGTGTCCCAGAATATCTATATAATTGTAAGCCATATGCAGTATTTAAATAATTCTCAAATTTAAAATTTCCTTTCTCATACTTTGCCACTAAATCAAAATATGCTGTTGTAGAAAAAGAGCTTTCTCCACCATCAGCCCAATTGCTTAATAAAATAGTATTCATATTAAGACGAGTTCTTCCTTCCCACCTCCAATAAGTCCCAGAATCATATACTTTAATAGAATCTATTGGCAATATAATGGCTGGAGGAAGCGTATAATCCTTCTCACTAGCCTTCACACCATTTAATAAGCCCAAAAGGCCAATAATAATTAATAAAACAACTTTTCTCATTTAAAATAGATTCTTTGCAAAATTAATAATTATAACAAACTACCCAATGATTTATTATCCATCAATGACTAAAAACATTTATTAATATTCAAAAGGACTACTATACGCCAATTAAGCAATTCTATTTTCATTAGTATTTAAATTGATAAAAAATTACAAATCTAAAACCTGACTGTTAATAAAATCGATAATATTTTCCCAATACGCTTACTGATTCCAATCTATGGACACTTTCCTTATTGAATACAAAATTATTAAATCCTGTATTTCAATACATTACATAATTGGCATCATTATTAATGTAGGAAAAGCATAATCAAAACAGGAATTAAATAAAATTTCAAAACTAAAAATAAATAAAATGAGAAAATTACTTTTATCGATGACCGCGGCAGTAGCATTATTGTTTACAGCTTGCGACAAAGACAAAGAACAAGACCAAGCTCCTGCTGAATCTGGCTTTGAATTCAAAATTGAACAAACAGACTTCAACTTCAAAAGTGATGTTCCAGAATGTGCAAACATTGAAATGGATTATGTAAAGTTCGTTATTGATGGTGTTACTTATACAAGTGATATTTATACTGTAGATGGTGAAATGCTAACTCAAGTTATCAAATTACCTGTTGGTGAATACACTATGTCTAGCTTCTTGGTTTATAATATCAACGGAACTCCAGCTGATGAGTCTGATGATATTTTAGTTAAAGCATCTCCACAACCAGGTAGCGAATATTATGATCTAATTGAAAACAAATTAAATCTTAATATTGCTGTTGAGGCTTTCTACAAAAAACAAATCACAGTTGATGTATTATGTTTTGAAGACCTATTCTATGAATCTTTCGGTTTCACATGGTTTCAATTTAACGATATCAAAATTGAAAAACTATGCTTCTTCGGTGATATTTGTACCGGTTGTTACGAAGACTTTGCAGGAAGTTTGTATGCAGATCAGCCAGAAGGCGTTCAAATGGATATGCCAGCCATTTTCCAAGTTAAAGTATTTAAAGAAGGTGAGTCTACTCCTATAAGAGTATTTGATAATACTTCATTTTTAGGTGTTGGTTCTTGTTTAGAGATATACTGGCCTAATGACTTAAGCAAAGAAGATAACTTTACATTCGAATTATGGGTTTTACTTCCAAGTGGTGATACTTTCGATTATGAATTGATTACTGTATGGGACGTTCAAGACGAGGTTGGTCCAAATGCTGGAGAAGACGGTGTTGTTGACTTTGTAATTGGTAGCTGTCAATATCAGAATTCTGATTATAATTTCCCTTACTGGATGAATCTTCCTGATGGTGAATTCACTATGGTAACTGGCGGTTCTTCACCTGGTTCACAAGGAACATATTTTGATGTGACATTCTCTGGTATAGGAAATGGTTATAATCTTTCAAATGGTACTTTCGGTGTTTATTGTGGAGACAAAGAAAATACAATTGGTTTAGGTCAAACTTTTAGCAATACCACAGCTTATAATTCTTTATCAACAACACTTCCTGATAATTTCCCACTAACATCTGAAGAAACCGTTATTGTTAACTATTTCTTCAACCATATTGGTGATTATATTGATGGTTGGGATTATGACAACCCATCAAGCTACGCAATTGTTCAAGATGTAATTTGGGGCATTACTGATGCTGATACTTTCACACCAAGTGGACAAGCTTTAACCATCTTAAATGATGTGATGGTTAATGGTGCTGGTTACGTGGTTCCTCCTAGTGGATACGCTGGTATTATCTTATGGGATAGTGGTCAAAACCCTGCAATCCAAATGATATTCACAGTTATTGATCCTTGTTTATAAGCAATATTAAAATATTTACAGGCGGCAATCTTAGGATTACCGCCTTTTTTTATGCCTGCAATTCACACCTGTTTTTTTACAAAAGAGGATTATTTTAGACGAACAACCATTATGGGATAAAGATTTACACTAACTTTATAGCCCAAATCATTTAAAATCGCTCGCATCATGTCATATACCATTTACAATTCGCATATCCACACTTTCCGAGATATAGATATTCCGCGTAAATTCTTACCTTTAGGATTGGTTCGATTATTGGCTAGTAACTTTGGTGCCAATATTTTCACTACGCTATTAAATCATGCAAATCCATTTTCGGAAAAAGATCTGCTTGACCGATATGTGAAATTTATCAAAATTGGGAAATTAAAAAGCCAAGAGAAGATATTTGAAGAATGCTCTAAATTCTATCCTGAAAAAACTCGCTTTGCAATTCTTCCTATGGACATGGCCTATATGGGTGCAGGTAAAGTTCCAAGATCATATATAAAACAACTCGATGAACTTGCCACAGTAAAAAAAAGATATCCCAATAAGGTCTTACCATTTATTCATATAGATCCCCGTAGACCAAATAGCTTAGAAATATTTAAAGAATACATAGAGCAACATGATTTTCACGGTCTTAAACTCTACCCTCCCCTTGGTATATTTCCATATGATGAACGACTTTATCCTATTTATGAGTATTGTCAAAAACAAAAACTACCAGTGATAGCTCATTGTAGTCCGAAAAATCCAGTGCATTATAAAGGAAGTAAAAACGAAATTTATGAGCTCCTAAAAAGATCCAAACTACACATTGATACAAAAAAGAAAAGTAAGAAAGAACTATGTTCATATTTTACACATCCCAACAACTACAAATATGTAATGACAGATTTTCCGGATTTAAAAATCTGTGCTGCCCATTTTGGCTCTGGAGACCAATGGAATGAATATATAGAGCAGCCTGGGAATCCAGATAATTGGTTTAGTATTATTAGAGAAATGTTAGAGCAATATCCTTATTTCTATACCGATATTAGTTTCACTATGAATGACAAGAGTTATTTTTCTCTTCTTAAGGTCTTGATGTGCGATGATAAAATCAATTCTAAAATATTATTTGGTTCTGATTATTACATGGTAGAAACCGAATCTGACGAAAGAAGGTTTGGAGTTGACCTAAGAGCATTTTTAGGAGAACAGAATTTCAGAAAGATAGCACATTCTAATTCGGAAACTTTTCTATGTAAATCGGCATTAAAACCTTAGGCTACTAAAAGCATTCTTTTATCACTATTCTCCATATTTAAAAATGAATAATAACTGATATATTACCGCTGAGAAATCCATATATTTGCAGCAAAATTGAATCATTATGACCCCAACAGATATCTCTGAAATAAGGAAAAAAGTAACTAACAAAAGTCCTGAAGAAGTAATTTCATGGTTTTTAAAAGAGTATAAAGGTAAGATTGCTTTATCAAATAGTATGGGAGCCGAAGATCAAGTGCTAACACATATGATTTGTCAAATGGACTCCTCTACTCCTATTTTCACATTGGATACTGGTAGGATATTCCCAGAAACCTATGATCTAATTGATAGAACTAACCAAAGATATGGAATTAATATTCAAGTGTATTTTCCAAAATATGAAGAGGTTCAAAAGATGGTGAATGAAAAAGGTGTTAATTTGTTTTTCAACAGTATAGAAAATCGCAAACAATGCTGCAATACACGAAAAATGGAGCCTCTAAAGCGTGCATTTAAAGGCTTAGATGTATGGATTTGTGGACTTAGAAGAGAGCAATCAGTTACTAGAACAGATATGCAAATAGTAGAATGGGACGAAAATAATGGCCTTCTTAAACTCAACCCTCTAATCGATTGGACCGAAGAACATATGTGGGGTTATATTAAAAAGAACAATATTCCTTATAACAAATTACACAATCAAGGATTTCCAAGCATTGGATGCCAACCCTGCACAAGAGCTATACAAGAAGGAGAAGATGTTAGAGCCGGACGTTGGTGGTGGGAAGACCCAGAATCAAAAGAATGTGGCTTACATGCAAAGTAGCATTTACCCTAGAAACATAACCCCGTTTCCTTCTTCTACCTAAGCTATTAAACTTTCAAGCAATGTTTTTAATTCAAATATTTGGTAAGGTTTATTGATGATGGCATCACATCCATCACTCAATATTTGATTTCTATATTTGATATCTGGCGAAGACATAATGAAAACAACTTTAGTACTTGCCTCTAATTGTAGTTTTAAATTTTCTTGAATCAAATGAAGAAGGTTAAATACATCACTTTGCTTTATTGGAGCTTCAACCAAAATAAAGTCTAATTTACCTGTTTTTAGAAGAGCAGAAGCGTGAGTTCTATTATTAGCAAATTTAGCTTGAATTCCAATTTCATCAAATTGACTTAAATACACTGATTTTAAGGAAAAATCTTCGAGAATAAAGAGTAATTTTTTATCGCTTAGCTTTTTAGAAAAAAGATTCTTCACCAAAGTCCTTGGTTTTAAATTCATCTCTTTTGAAAATACACCTTTATTAAACTTTACTTGAATAAAAAACATAGAACCCTCATTTACAACACTCTTTACACCTATTTCCCCATTAATAATTCCAGCTAATTGCTTGAGTATAGCAAATCCAACACCTTGGCTATTTAAAGTATAAAAATCATTCAAATCCTCACCAAATCTTATCTGATTTGGCATCTCTTGCGTCATTCCAACACCAGAGTCTTCTACTTCAAAAGAAATTTTTACCGAAGTCTCATAATCCTCTATCAATTTGGTTCTAATAATAATATTCCCTTGATTCGTAAAATATATCGCGTTAGTTACAAACTGTTCAATAATTAATTGAAGTTTATCCTCATCACCAATTAAATATTTAGGAACCATTTCATCCTTTTCAATTATCAAGTTTAAGCCTTTACTAATAGAATTCTCCAAATTCGCATTGACTATTAATTGAATAGTTTTATCAACATTAAAAACAGTGGAGGAGTATTCCTTTATATCATAGGGATAATCCCCTAATACAAAGTGCCGTTTTAATCGCTTATTAATCAAAATACTAGACTCCATTAGTTGCGATATCACCTCCTTATTTTCTTTAGTTTTATCTTTTCTACTTAACAATTCAACATTAGACAATATACTTTGTAATGGAGAACGAATTTCAAAATTAAACATATCAAAGTATTCCTTTTTACTATTTTTACTTCGATAAATAAATTCTTTACAATCCTTTACTTCCTTAGTCAAAATTTGAGTTTGGTTGAGTAATTGCTTTGTTGATTTCTCTCTCTTTTGATTAATCTCATTGATATCTTGCTTTAACACCTTTAAGGCATTATATATATCTTTATAATCACTACTAGGGTTATCCAAAACATTTTCCATTTCATAATCATCTGACCACAAAACCCCTCCAATAGCTTCGAGAATCTTTCTTTTTTCTACATCACTAGCTATTTTAAGTTTCTCATTTTCTTTTCTTAGAGCCAATAATTCATTAAAAACATCACCATTCTCCTTTTTATTTCCTTCAATTTCAGCGTTTTCTTTAAAATAAGTTTGGCCATATTTATGATTCAAAACTAACTTTACTGCCTCCTCAAATGAATCAGCGATTTTCACCTTATAGAACTTTGGATGAATGAGTTTCCCAAACTTAACAATGGCCTTCATAAATGAATTCAAACCATAAAAAACCATTAAATCTATTCGATTTATATTATTAATGATATAATTGGTAAAGTCTCTACGAGCTGACAAGCTACTACTCAATACCTCCGTATAATCCTGGATTCGATAATAATGGGCTTTCGTTCCTAATAATTTATAAACTACTTTATCAAAAAGCACATTTGCTGATAGGGAGTTTTCTTCTTCTATATAACCCACTGGCCGAGAAATAAAAATATTGGCATCTAAGAGATCTATTTTATAATAATATGAATTGCTTGGGTGCTGATAATTCCAACTCTTATCATGAATCATAATAAAACTCTTATCGATAATTTTAATATTATCCTTTATTATCCCAGTAAATGAGGAAGGTCCGATGGCTAAAGTATTCATTTTCTCTAGGCTACTTAACTCTTTAGCTTTGATTAATGCCTGATCTTCAGTATCAAATTCAAATACAGTAATATTGGAATCATTATGAAATAGTAAATGCAAATTTGCACTATACCCTATCTTTAATCCATATACAAGAATTTCGAAACCTTTATGTGGAAAGAAATTATTTTCAAAAACATATTGCTTGGCCTTAAACTCTATGGAAATAAATTCGTTTAAATCGAGAATTACATATATGGTTTGCTTATTCTCCTTTTCTTTAGAAAAATATTTTTCAATTTCTAACAGAGAAACCAATGACAAGTCACCTTTAATAGTAATCTTTATTAAATGCAAATCAAGCTCAACAATCTCTAAATTGTTTTTCTTAGAATTAATTTGATTTGCACTGTTCATATCATGATATCTTCAAGATGAGTATTAAAAGATTAAAATTACTTCTAATATAAAAAGAAAAATATACAATTGAACAAACCAAGGATTTCTAAGGATTAATGTACGGGTATAATGATCAAACGTTTTATATGCGTTTTATTTTTGCCCCTAGTTGATTAAGACGTTCATCTATATTTTGATAACCCCTATCTATTTGTTCGATATTATCAATAATTGAAGTTCCTTCAGCTGATAATGCAGCAATTAGCAAAGCTACCCCAGCTCTAATGTCTGGAGAGGTCATTCGTATACCATGTAGTTTATTTTGATGATCACTACCAATCACTGTAGCTCTATGAGGATCGCAAAGAATAATCTGAGCACCCATATCTATCAGTTTATCCACAAAGAACAGTCTACTTTCAAACATCTTCTGATGTACAAGTACACTACCCTTAGCCTGTATAGCGGTAACAATAGCAATACTAATTAAATCTGGAGTAAACCCAGGCCAGGGTGCATCAGAAATGGTAAGGATGGCTCCATCCCTATACTTTTGTACTTGATATGAATCTTGAGCAGGAACATATAAGTCATCTCCTCTTAATTCCATTTGTATTCCTAGTTTTTGAAATACTTGAGGAATAATCCCTAATTCCTCGTAATGTACATTTTTAATGGTAATTTCTGATTTTGTGATTGCTGCTAAACCAATAAAACTACCTATCTCAATCATATCAGGAAGCATAGTATGCTCTGTTCCTCCTAATCTATCAACACCAGTAATTTTTAATAAATTACTTCCTATACCATCTATTTTAGCTCCCATTCGACTCAACATACGTGCCAATTGGAGTAAATAAGGTTCACAAGCAGCATTAAAGATAGTTGTCTTACCTTTAGCCATTACACAAGCCATCAATACATTAGCAGTACCTGTCACACTAGCTTCGTCTAGAAGCATATAATTACCGGTAAGCTGTTTAGCTATTACCTCATAATAGTTACCTTCTTTATTATAGTTAACCTGAGCTCCTAATTTTTCCAATCCAATAAAGTGAGTATCTAATCTTCTTCTACCGATTTTATCACCGCCTGGAGTTGGAATTAAGGCTTTTCCAAACCTGGCCAATAATGGCCCCATAAGCATTACCGAGCCTCTTAGCATTCCACCTTTTTTAATGAAATTTTCAGAATGTAGATAATCTAAATTTACTTCATCAGCTTTGAAGCTAAATTTACCAGGAGCTAGTTTCTCAACTTTCACTCCCATTTCAGCTAAAATATCTATTAATTTATTGACATCACGAATGTCTGGAATGTTATTGATAATAACCTCCTCTGGTGTTAACAGAACAGCACAAAGAATCTGAAGAGCCTCATTTTTAGCTCCTTGCGGATGAATATCACCTGATAATTTATGCCCTCCCTCTATCAGAAATGAACTCATGGGAATGGTGTTTTTTTTAATTGGTTCTTTTTCTATTTGAAGTATAATTGCTTCGACCACTAGGACGATTATTATCGTAACGACCAGTCTTTTGCTTGTACTTACTATTGCTTTTGGATTGATAGCCACCTTTTTGCTGGCTACCTGTAGACTTCTTATTACCAATAATTTCTTGAGTACTAGGAAATACAAAATCATCAGGAACAGACAGTTTACCTCCACTCATTCTTACTAAATCATCTTTTATATGATCATCATCAACTGATGTACGATTCCAAGTAAGGTATGTTTTCTTTAAATTGTATGCGATCAATTTAATCAAGGCTTGCTTCTCTTCACCTTCCTCAAATTCACATGCTTTATCTATGATACCTTGTAAGTTTCTGCCATAAGTTCTAAATTTCAAGTTATCATCGGCATATTTCATTGGTTTGGGTTTAGCCGCAATCTTATCTCGGTCTGGCATTGGATATGGAGAATCCACATCTAAGTCAAAATTAGCGATAATATAAAAATGGTCCCAGATTTTCTGATTGTAATCGCCATAGGTCCCAGCTTGAGAATTCAAATTAGCCATTACTTTTACAATGTATTTAGCTGATTCTGTTCGCTTGTCTCTGTCTTCGATGCTCTTGGCATATTCTACCATTTTCTGAACATTACGACCATATTCTGGAATAACAAGTTTGTTTCGTGAAGTATTATAATCCATTAAAAATTTGTTAGGTGAAAAGATTCACTTTTTTGGGTAATATTATTAAATCCTGTAAATATTTGATGCTTATTGTAGGAAATCATTGCAAATATAAAATTATTTTACAATTCGAAGCCTTGCAAACCTTAAAATTAATTGTTTCTCTCCTTCTTTAAACTTCACTTTTGCCTTTTTATTGGCTCCTTGCCCTTCTAATTTAATAACTACACCTTGACCAAACCTTTGATGTTCTACATTCATTCCCTCAATAATATCATCTGGATCACTAGCTTTTAATGAGGATGTAGGTCTATTTACAATATTAGATGTAGGAGTACTTGTTTCTACTTTTTTGTAGGATGGTCTTGGAGGAGTTTTGGCTTCTACAGTTTTTGCTTTAATTCTAATTCCACCTCCCATGGGTTCCATTTTCTTGGGTTTCGGCCTTCTTGGTAAATCAAGATATTCTGGAGCTATTTCATCGATAAAACGACTTGGCTCACAATAATCTAATTTTCCCCATTTAAACCTAGACTCAGCATATGATATACTCACTTTCTTTTCTGCTCTAGTTAAAGCCACATAAAACAGCCTCCTCTCCTCTTCCAAATCAGCTCTAGAGTTTAATGACATCATAGAAGGGAAAAGGTTCTCCTCCACGCCAACAATATGCACAAAAGGAAATTCCAAACCTTTAGCTTGGTGGATGGTCATCAGAGAAACCTTTGGTCTATCATCTTTATCTTGCTCATCAGCATCTGTTAATAAAGCAATATCTTGCATAAATTCCTCCAGGGTTTTCACTCGTACTTCTCCAGTTACAGGATCAGCATTGTCTGTCTCCACAAACTCTTTAATACCGCCCATCAGCACTTCTACATTTTCGAAACGGGAGACTCCTTCAGGCGTTTTATCAATATATAAGGTGGATAATAATCCTGTTGATTTACCAATCTCTTGCCCTAAATCATAAGCATTTAAATCCTTCAACTGTGCCTTGAAACTTTCTATCATGGTCACAAAATCTACTAGTTTATTAGTGGTACCTGAATTCAATCCCAACTGCATAGATTTCGATTGCTTCATGATATCCCAATAAGGCATTCCATGTTGTCCACTGGCAACAATTATCTTTTCCATGGTGGTTTTACCAATACCTCGGACGGGATAATTGATGACTCTTTTCAAAGCTTCCTCATCGGCAGAATTGATAGTCAAACGGAAATAAGCCAATAAATCTTTTATTTCTTTACGCTTATAGAAAGATAATCCACCAAAAATGCGATAGGGTAAATTCAATCTCCTTAAGGCCTCCTCCATAGAACGCGATTGGGCATTGGTTCTATATAGAATGGCGAAAGAATCCAATGGTTTATTCTCATTCATCTGATCGGAGAAAATCTGATGAGCCACCATGCTTCCTTCTTCTTTATCGCTGCTGGCTCTAATCAGTTTTATTTTTTCGCCAACTTTGTTCTCTGTCCAAACTTTCTTAAAAATCTGAGCCTTATTATTATGAATTACGGTATTGGCAGCATTCACAATATTCTGAGTAGAACGGTAATTTTGCTCTAGTTTTACGGTTAAAAGCTCTGGATAATCTTTTTGAAAATTGAGGATATTTTCAATATTAGCACCACGGAAAGCATAAATACTCTGTGCATCGTCTCCTACCACACAAACATTTAAATTATTGGCTGACAGCTTCTTCACAATTAAATACTGAGAAAAGTTAGTATCTTGGTACTCATCCACCAATACATATTTAAACTTCTGCTGGTATTTATAAAGTACTTCAGGATAATCTCTAAACAGCACATTTATTTTAAAGAGTAAATCATCAAAATCCATTGCTGCATTGGCTAATAATTTCTTTTGATAGAGTCTATAAAGACTAGCTATTTGAGGTCTCCCACTGCTTTTATCTTGATTCATCAATTCCCCATTCTGAATGTAAGCATCAGGAGAAATTAAATTATTTTTTGCCGAAGAAATTCTACTTAAAACAAAAGAATCTTGATAAACCTTAGGATCTAGATTTTGAGATTTCACAATCCCTTTCATGGTGCTTTTACTATCATCGGTATCGTAGATGGTAAAATTGGAAGGAAAGCCTAAATAACTGGCTTCCACCCTCAAAATCCTAGCAAAAACAGAGTGAAAAGTTCCCATCCAAAGGGAACGAGCAATTCCATGCCCTACCAAATTACCGATACGCTCTTTCATTTCACGAGCTGCCTTATTGGTAAAAGTAAGGGAGAGAATATTAAAGGGATCTATTCCTTTTTTCAGTAAATAGGCTATACGATAAGTCAAAACTCTAGTTTTACCTGATCCTGCTCCCGCCACTACCATAATTGGTCCATCTGTTCTTACTACTGCTTCTTGCTGCTTATCGTTTAAACCACTTAATAATTCTTCCAAAATATGTCGTTTTCTAAAGTTCTAAATGTATTTTTAAGGATTGAGCGGTGTGGGTATCCGATTTCAATAAATCTTCCGGAAGCCCAGCAAATACAATTTCTCCTCCTTTGTCTCCTCCTTCTGGCCCCAAATCTATTATCCAATCCGCATTTTTCACCATATCTAAATTATGTTCTATCACAATTAATGAATGCCCTTGGTCTATCAATGCATAGAATGCCTTCAATAGGTTATCAATATCGTGGAAATGCAAACCAGTAGTTGGCTCGTCAAAGATAAACAAGATAGGGTCAATATTTTGGCCTTTAGACAAATAATAGGCCAATTTAATTCTTTGGGCTTCTCCACCACTTAGAGTACTGCTGGCCTGTCCCATTTTTAAATAGCCTAATCCCACATCTTGCAATGGCTTTAACTTATTGATAATGCTAGTCATGAGTTTATACTGTCCTTGATGTTCAGTAAAGAATTCCAAGGCTTGATTGATTGTCATATCTAGGATTTCAAAAACATTCTTTCCTCCAACTTGAACATCCAACACTTCATCTTTAAAACGCATTCCTTTACACTCTTCACAAACCAAACTGATATCAGCCATAAACTGCATTTCAATCTTCACCGTTCCTTCGCCTTCACAGGTTTCACAACGACCTCCTGGAATATTAAAAGAGAAATAACCAGGCTTATAGCCTCTCATAGTCGAAAGTTTTTCTTTAGAGAACAGTTGTCGAACATCATCCCAGGCTTTTACATAAGTAGCCGGATTGGAACGAGAGGAGCGCCCAATTGGATTCTGATCTATCATCTCCACATCGCTGATTCTATCGTAATCCCCTTTTAGCTGACCAAAGTTTCCAGTTTTTTGAGCATAGCCCCCAAAATGTTTCTTTAGGGCAGGATATAATATCCCTTTTACCAAACTCGTTTTACCCGAACCACTGACTCCAGTGACCACTGTATAATTATTGAGCGGAAACTTAACAGTTACGTTCTTCAGGTTATTCTCTACCGCATGAGTGATTTCAATATAATCTCTCCACTTTCGAGTATATTCTAAAGAGGCCACCTTCATCTTTCTCTGTATATAATGTGCGGTAAGCCCCTTTTCTTCTTTTTGTAATTCTTCCATATTGCCAGAAAAAACCAATTCTCCGCCTAAATATCCAGCCTTGGGTCCTAAGTCGATAATATGATCGGCAGTACGTATGATTTCTTCATCATGTTCTACCACTACCACCGTATTTCCTAAATCTCTGAGGTCTTTCAATACTTTAATCAATCGTGAGGTATCTCGAGAATGAAGTCCTATGGAAGGTTCATCTAAAATATAAATAGAGCCCACCAAATTACTCCCCAAAGAAGTAGCCAAATTAATTCTTTGGGATTCTCCACCTGATAAACTTCCAGCCAATCTATTTAAGCTTAAATATCCCAATCCTACATCAATCAAGAATTTCAATCTTCTTTTAATCTCTATAAGAATACGGCTTCCCAATTGCAAATCATGATCGTTAAGCTCTATTTTATCGAAGAATACTTTAAGATCAATTAACTGGAGCTTCACCAAATCACTAATGCTTTTTTCATCTATCTTTACATAATTGGCATCATGTCGAAGACGCGTCCCTTCACATTCAGGACATTCTGTTTTTCCTCTATAACGAGAAAGCATGACTCTATATTGGATTTTATAGGCTTGCTCTTCTACTTCTTTAAAAAACTCATTTAAACCAGCGAAATATTTATTTCCAGACCACAGAAGGCTATGTTCTTTCTTAGATAATTCACTAATGGGTTTATGTACTGGAAAATCAAAATGGTGTGCATTCATCAATAATTGATTTTTCCATTCGCTCATTTTCTCACCTTTCCAACAAGCAATAGCGCTTTCATAAACGGATAGGGATTTATCGGGAATCACCAAATCGGGATCTATTCCGATGATGGTCCCAAAACCATCGCAACGCTTACAAGCACCATAAGGATTATTGAAAGTGAATAAATTTAAGGAAGGTTCTTCAAAAGTAATTCCATCCAATTCGAACTTATTACTGAACTCATGAATGATTTCTCCTTCTGGGCTCATCTGATGAAGATGACAAATTCCTTTCCCTTCGAAAAAAGCAGTTTGAACTGAATCCGCAAGGCGCGACTCAAATTCATTATTATGTTTTACAACAAGTCTGTCAATTATAACATGAACAAGGCTATTCTTTTCAAGACCATCTATTTCTATAACCGTAGATATATTCTCCACTCGTCCATCTAATCCAACTCTAGTATAGCCTTGCTGAAGCATAATCTTCAACTGATCATAGAAATCCCTACCTTCTGGTACTTCCGCAGGAGCTGAAATCATTAATTTACTTCCTTCAGCCCATGATAAAGTTTTATCAATAACATCGGCCACAGCATGCCTTTTCACCACTTTACCACTAATGGGAGAATAAGTCTTACCAACTCTAGCGAATAAAAGTTTAAGGTATTCATAAATTTCGGTACTCGTGCCAACCGTAGAACGAGGATTACGAGAAATCACTTTTTGCTCAATAGCAATGGCAGGTGATATGCCTTTAATATACTCCACATCTGGTTTATCCATCCTCCCCAAAAACTGGCGAGCATAACTACTTAAACTCTCTACATAACGTCTTTGTCCTTCGGCATAAAGCGTATCGAAGGCCAATGATGACTTTCCAGAGCCGCTAAGTCCCGTTATTACGACCAATTTATTACGAGGAATGGCCACATCTACATTTTTTAGATTATGGATATGCGCATTCTTTATAAGTATATATTTCTTAGGATCAAGCTTTTCAAGGTTGATTTGCATTTAAAACAAGGTTTTTTGAGGTTGTTTTCACAAAATTCCAGCAAAATTATTAATTAAATTTGCATCTGAGTGTTTTTTTTCCTTAATTTGCGTTGATTAAAACACGTTTTATTAACAATCTTAAATCTTTGGAGGATACCATATAGAATAAATCTCTACTCTTTATAGAAAAATCAAATCAAAAAAGGAGGTTTTATGAATGCGCTCACACCAAGTGATAAAGAGCTCATCAGAGATTATTTGAATGGCCGCGAGTCTTCCCTTGAGAAAATCATTCTCAGACACAAAGATAAACTCTACGCTTATATATTTACCATGGTTAAATGTCATCAAACTACCGATGATATCTTTCAAGATACCTTTATAAAGGTAATCAACACCCTAAAAATGGGCACTTACAATGAAGAAGGAAAGTTCATTCATTGGGTAACTAGAATTGCTCATAACTTAATTATCGATCATTTCAGAAGAAATAACAGAATGCCAATTCAATCACAAAAAGATGATCAAGATCCTTTTGAGAGAATCTATTTACCTTCCCCTTCTGTGGAGGATTTATTAATAGAAGAGCAAATACATAAGGATGTAAAAGCTCTAGTAGAAGAATTACCAGCAGACCAAAAAGAGGTTTTAAAGATGCGTCATTATATGGGCATGAGCTTTAAGGATATTGCTGATTCTACTGATGTTTCCATCAATACAGCCTTAGGCAGAATGCGTTATGCCATTATTAACTTACGTAAGTTTGCTTCGGAAAGAGATATTATTTTAACACGTTAAACAATAAGCTTCGACTTTTGCCGTTTCCTTTAGGAAATAAATAATAACAAAAGTCGATTTATGAATAAATTTTACACTCGAGAAGCAAAAACCATATCAAGTAAACAAGAAGGAATAAAGATCAAATCTGGACCTTCGGATATGGCCATACAAAACATCCTAAACTACTCTCGTGCACTTAATGTGATGAAGAGTAGAAGAAATCAGACAATAGAAATTGTCTTAAACTAAGATATAAAACCAGGCTTGAAGTCTGGTTTTTTTATGCAGTGTGATTTGCACCAAGTTGTTTGAACTAGGGATTTATTTGCCACTCATTAAAGGCTTAAAATTGTTAAAACCTTTGCTATTTCGACAAGCTCAATGACCTAATGAAACCAAGAACAAAGTGACGCTTTTACTTTACAGTATTCAACAGGTTTTTTATTAATTTCGCATCATAAAGCAAAAGCATGAAGAAAATCGTTACTATTATTGGGGCTCGCCCACAAATTATAAAAGCAGCAGCATTAAGCAGAGCCATTAAAAATCACTTTCAGGACCAATTGAAAGAGATTATTGTTCATACGGGTCAGCATTATGATGCGAATATGTCGGAGGTGTTTTTTGAGGAGTTAAGTATTCCACGTCCTGATTATAATCTGAATGTGGGTTCTGGGAAACATGGTGAGCAAACTGCTAAGATGATTCAAGGGATTGAAGAAATTCTAATTAGCGAAAAGCCCAATGCTCTGGTTTTATATGGTGATACCAATTCTACATTAGCTGGAGCCATTGCTGCTAGCAAAATCCACATTCCTATAGTTCATATCGAAGCCGGACTGCGCTCTTTTAATAAAAGCATGCCCGAAGAGATCAATAGAATTATGTGCGATCATGCTTCTACCCTTTTATTCTCGCCTACTCCCACTGGATATCGTAATTTGATAAATGAAGGATTTAAAGAATTAGAGGAGGGCCCGTTTAGTGTAGATCGTCCTAAGGTTTATCATTCTGGCGATGTGATGTATGATAATAGTTTACACTTTAGCACCTTGGCCAAAGAGAAGTCGAGCATTTTGGTGGACGAGAAATTGGAAGCTGGAAGTTTCATTCTGGGGACCATACACCGCGATAATAATACTGATAATCCAGAGCGATTGACAGCTATTTTTGAAGCTTTATTAGAGATTGCCCAAGAAAATAAAATCATATTACCGCTTCACCCACGCACCAAGAAAAAGATGCAGGAAGTCCTCTCCCCTGACTTGTTAACACAAATTACTAATTGCCAGAACTTACAATTGATAGCACCGGTCTCCTTTTTAGACATGGTCTTATTAGAAGACTCCTCAAAAATGATTATTACCGATTCTGGAGGGGTACAAAAGGAAAGCTTCTTCTTTAAAAAACCATGTTTGATATTAAGACCAGAAACCGAATGGGTAGAAATAGTAGAAGCAGGCGCTGCTCGTATTTGTGATGCTGATAAAGACATCATTTTAAAATCTTATAGAAACTTCATGTCAAACCCTCCTCAAGACTTTGAAGGGATTTTTGGAGATGGTCAAGCTTCTAAGTTTATTTGTGGGGAGATTTTGGAGTGGTTGTAAACTTTCTACCTTTTAAAAACAGTATTGATTAATACAAATCGTTTCTATTTCTCTTACTTTTCAAAAAAAACAATTCCCATAGTTATGGCTATGCAAAGATTTTATTTCTCAATTAAGAAAAATAAAATGATTCACTGATTATTTCATTTTAAGGAGTAAATGAAACGCTTTGCTTATTTCAATTTATTTTTCCATCATAGGGATATTTAAATGGTATGTCCGAATTACCTTAAATCATAGCACAATTCTCAACTGTAAGTAAAACCGATGTATTTGCTGTATTAATGGGATTAACAGAGGTGATACCCAAATCGGCAGTGGAAAAATAATCAGATTAGGTACCATTGATAGCTTTAGTAAAGGAGTAAGTTCAGAACCTGTTGATGCCGAAGAGAAAGCATCTTCACATCAGGTAAGAAAGCTAAAACTGAATTTCCGCCCCGATGCCAATTTAAAAGCAAAGGTGGAAGGATTTCATGTGGTTAAATCCTCATAAATTGAGGATTGTATTTTGCATAAGTGCTGGAGTGCTCTTGAGGAGAGCGCTCCTTTTTTTGTGTGGGTTTGAGCTGAAAGAGTAACACAGCTCTCTGAGCTGTGACAAAACATATACAACTATGAAACCACAAGCTAAGCTGGGTCGGATTTGCAATCCGACCACATACAACATCACTATTCCTCCATAAGTAATTGTTACCAATATTATCGGATTGCAAATCCGATAGAGCTAGGAATTACGTCCAGAAAGATCTATAAGGTTTAACTCCTATCAAAACTGTCCTTTAAATTTCTCTAATACTTCTATTAAAATAGAATAAAAATTATCTGAGCTAAACTCAATATTATCAGGGTTAACTGGAATTTTTTCTTCATTATCTTCTAATACATAAGCATTAGTAACATCAAAATAAGAAGGATGGTCTGAAATAGCATAAGATATTTGGTATTTTTTCTCTTCATGTTCTATAATTTGTTCATAAAGTCTATCCTGATGACCTAGAGTAATACACGCATTTATTGTCAAGCGATTATAGTTTCTACTATTATCATCTTTAAGCTTAGCTAGGCAGTCATTTATTTTCGAATTTAAATCTCCCCAACTCATTATCCGACATAAAAAACTAAAGACAATAATATGCTCAAAATATCTATATTCCAATCTGTCTTGTCCAAAATCAAGATATTTGGCCTCCAATTTATTCAATCTCAGCAACTCCCGTAATGACAAATTATTTGTTCTAATCATATCCCAAATAAACTGATTCAAAAAAGTGCTATTATAGTCTTTGTTTATATTATTGATTAAAAACTTTACTGCATGATGGTTTTTATATTGAAATATTTCCTCACTAAAGAATTTATCAATATAACCATCAAACTTGGTTTCAGCGCCATATTTATGATGATATATACTTTTGATATTCTCTATATCACAAACGATAATAATTTTACTAAAACCAAACTTATTACTTCCCTCTTCATCTTTATACTCACTATCGAAATGAGCACCAAATACATTTAGAATCCTAAAGATATGCTCGGGATCCATTCTATCTAAATCATCTACGACTAATACTGTTTCTTTTCGAATACCATGTTTACTATGCTGACTCTCTATTTGTTTTAATAATTGTCTTATTAGTTGAGTAATAAAATCATCTTCATAAATTGAACCTTCTTTAGAGTAATACCTAGATAAAAATTCTGTCGCTATTTCTTTATCATCAACAGTATGCTCTTTATGGTAACCTCTAAACTTTTTAATGATTTTAACTACATCATCAGAAATTGAATGCACAGTTTTTCCTATTAAAGGAATTAAACGAGTAAATGGTAGTAGAATATCTAAAATATTATTTTTAGCGAAAAGGGCAATGGATTTAAATTTATCTGGTTCAATTTTATCAAAGTCCACATTCCTTCCGAATAATTGAAAAAGAATCTCTACTTTAATATATTGCATGATATCCTCATTGTTAGCAATGGAATAATTTACAGGAAACAAATGAAAAACTTCATATTCATCTTTTTCTTTAAAGAATTCTTGGATAGGCTGACTCATGTTGTGCCACCTATACCGATGTAACTGTGCCACTCAAACCGGAGCAAGTTGTGCCACTCATACCGGAGCAAGTTGTGCCACTCGTACCGGAGCAAGTTGTGCCACTCATA
>NZ_JABKBZ010000049.1:0-41974 GCF_013166635.1 Lentimicrobium sp. S6
TAAATCACAAATACTATCTGCTAATGTAGGTTCCTTACGTATTTTCATACCATAAAAATACAACTTATTTATCTGATATACAATTATATAAGGTGATTTATTTTGTTAATTACCATGCAACGGTCTTACTTCATTCTTCCTAATCTCGGTTCGATAATTAACCCTTCTATTTATGTAATTCAATGAGATACCCGAAATATTTTCGTTAATTTATGTCATATATGAGCTAATTATCTGAAGCTGTGGCCTAATTTAATGTCAAACTGAGGTTCCTACTCCACAGCCTTGAAAGCAGGTTTAATGGGAAAAGTCAAACTAATTTTCACAGAAAGATTATCTTCTACTAGCCTATTTGAATAAGCACCATAACGATAGGTGGCTCCAATTCCGATATTATAAAGATAGAGATTTACCAAATCATTGATGAGGATCCCGCTTTCAAAATAACCATGCTCCATAGTTTTAAAACCAATGTTTAAATGTTGTTCTGGGTGATTGAGCCAACCAAAACCAATATTTGTAACTAAAACCACTTCGGGTTTAAACTTTTTTCCCTGAAAAATGAGGTTGCCAAAGTTATGGCTAAGAAAAGCAGAAACATAGCGGTCGGATAAAAACTCGTTGGCACTCATGCTTCCAAAACTTCCCGGAGCAAAAACAGTAATCACTCCATAAGTACCTTGTCCTCGATAGAGGTTAGAATAGGGGAGGTCTCCGATGATGAGTCCACCAATTAAATCTACCGAAGTTTCTCCTAAATATTTGGTGTAGAAGCTCTTCTTAATACGTAAATCGAATCTATGAAAATCATAATCACCATTGAGTATACCTTTCAATCCTTTTGAATAATTAAACCAGGCAATAGGATATTTTGTTCCCATGGATAGAAGCATTCTGCTATTGTCGAAATATCGCTCTTTAAAAGCAAAGCGAAGTCCCAGCCTGATTTCAGTAAAATCAAAAGTGTATCCTGGAATGATGGCTTCTTGTCCTTGGTAAGAATAATCGTAGGCAGCCTCCTTATGATCTACTCTCATTCCAATGCTGGCATGAATATATCTTAGGGTCCTAATTCGGAAGGCTATCTCTTTTCTATCAGTATAATTGGAACGAGAAATAAAGAAGTTCTTAAATCGCTCAGGGCTAAATGTAGTTTCATGATTATCATAAAAATCTACTCCAGCAGCTTCTTGGTAATCTTTAGAATAAGCAGCATAAAGCTTCAAGGAAAAAGGTTTGTATAGAAGGATTTGCCCATTGATACCATATTTTGCTTTCTGAGCTCTAAAAGCATAGGCTCCATAAATCCCGATATCCCATTTGGTACTCAGCCTTTTATTTGTTCTCAATCCAGCTCCAAGCCAGAGGCCTTCATAATTATTATATCCAGCAAATTTGTCTAATGGGATATCAAACTTTCCCCATGGAATCCTACCAGTGAAAAGCGTCTCAGCTTGTTTTATGGTCTTATCAAAATTTTCAGCCTTGCCCACACTATCCATAAAAGCGTAGGTGTTTTTGTCTCTTTGCGAAAGTGAATCTTTTCGGTACCGATTCCAAAATTCCTCTTTTTGATAGCCTGCATTTGGATCCAGTTCCACTTCAATATGCGAAAATTGTTGTTTCACAAGCTCCGGATTCAGAATGACATCTTTATGATAACTCTTTCCAATACCGATAAATTTTGCTTGTTCTCCATTTGTTGTGGCTATGGTATTATTAAAAATAATATTGGTGTTTAGTTGGGTCGGAAACCAATGTCCATCCACAAAACCATAAAGTTGTTGTATTTCAATATTAAAGCCTTGTTCATCACTGTTTAAGGGTTTTGCTCTAACATTTACTATAGCCCATTTTTTTGTACTGATGCTTAATACCCCTTGTAAACCATCGAAATTCTTATCGGAATAAGGAGAATAGCTAATAGAAAAAATGGTGTCCCCTTGGCTAGAGTATGTCGTATCTTCCATTTGAAAATAATACTTGCTTAAACTTCCCTTGCTGATGGGATTGATATAATGATTATTCACCATGTGGATGATTTCATCGTAGAAGGAGGTGGATTGAATCTGTGAAACCACGAAAACAATCAATGGATCCTGAAGGCCGGAAACTTTGGAAGCTATAATTTTCTCATGATTACGCTCTGGAGCCATAAATTTTTTCTCCACTACGTTTTCCATCAAGAGGATGTCTTTGTCTTTTATAAAGGAGCTAATGTTACTAATGCTATCAGGAAGCAGCAATACTGAATCACTCATGGTCTTATTTTCCAAATCTAGGGTGATTACCATTTTGTCGTAGGAAGTATAGGAGAAGCTTTGAAGTTTTTTTGGGTCGTTAGTATCGCGATATTGCAGGACATTATTAATGATTCTGTGTGTGGGATTAATTCCAGGTGTTACCTCATACTCAGAAAGCAAATAAGCCAAAGGCTTCATTTTAAAAATAAACTGGCTCTTTTGATAGGAAATATCGACACTTTTCTTCTCATAACCCACGTAGGAAAGTGTGAGGCTTTTTGTTTTCTTGGGAATTTTCATCTGAAATAATCCATCGATATCAGTGGATGTTCCATATTTATCATCCTCTGTAACTATGTTTACAAATGCCAAAGGTTCACGAGATTCCTCATCGATAATAATTCCTGTAATTACTTTATTTTGAGCAAAAGTATTGATTGATAATGCGATGAGTAAAATGGATAACAAAGAAATATAAAAAGGACCTTTCATTTTATATAGTGGGGTTTTATGCCAACAAAGATAGAGGATTCTGAATAATGGATTTGTGAAAAAACATAAAAAAACCAAGCACAAGGGAAAAACTTTGGGCTTATTTACTTGCGTTGAGTGTTTAATTAACGCATACTAGAGGGGGCTCCCTTGCCTTGGTTCTGTAATATCTTATTTAAATACGGTAAAATCCATTTAAGATGACTTTTCGAACTGCTATAGGAAGCAAAAAGAGAATTGTACAAAGTACATGATATTGGTTTGGTCTTTTCTAGGCAGTAAATTTACTAGTTTCCTAATAATTGTTCGATTGTAAAGTTACGACTATGAAAAAGGCATTTCAAGGGTTTTTGAAAAAATATTCAATTATTTCAAAATTGTAAATCATTATGCTTGTTCGTAGATGAATTTACCATACTCACTTGTTATGGTTAGTTTTTTGTTATCACTACTTTCTACTCTACCAATAATTTGCGCATCTACCTTAAAGCTTTCAGAAATATTTATAATATCTTCGGCTAAATCTTCAGGAATATATAATTCCATTCTGTGGCCCATATTGAATACTTTATACATTTCTTCCCATGGCGTTTTAGATTGTTCCTGTATGAGCTTAAAAAGAGGAGGAACGTCAAACATATTGTCTTTTATGATGTGAAGGTTGTCGATAAAATGAAGAACCTTAGTTTGAGCTCCACCACTACAATGCACCATACCATGGATTTGATTGCGATGATTGTCCAATATCTTTTTAATAATAGGAGCGTAGGTGCGAGTTGGAGAGAGAACGAGTTTCCCTGCGTCCACACCCTCCACTTCTGTGGGATCTGTGAGTCTCATGCCACCAGAATAAACCAAATCACAAGGGACAGCATGGTCATAGCTTTCTGGATATTTCTTGGTGAGGTATTTAGAGAAAACATCGTGGCGTGCACTTGTTAAACCATTGCTTCCCATTCCTCCATTATATTCGGTTTCGTATATGGCTTGGCCTGAACTGCTCAATCCAACTATCACATCACCAGCTTTTATATTGGCATTGTCAATAATGTCGGAGCGTTTCATTCTGGCTGTTACTGTACTGTCCACTATGATAGTGCGCACTAAATCGCCAACATCTGCAGTTTCTCCACCAGTAGAGTGGATATTAACGCCCCATTTTTTTAATTCTGCCAATAGTTCTTCAGAACCATTGATTAAAGCAGAAATCACATCGCCAGTGATGAGGTTTTTATTGCGACCGATAGTAGAAGAAAGCAAAATGTCATCTGTGGCGCCAACGCAAAGTAAATCATCTAAATTCATTACCAAAGCATCTTGGGCTATTCCTTTCCAAACAGAAATATCGCCCGTTTCTTTCCAGTACATATATCCTAAAGATGATTTTGTTCCAGCACCATCGGCATGCATAATGATACAATACTCATCATCATTGGTAAGTAAGTCAGGGATGACTTTGCAAAATGCTTTAGGAAACAATCCCTTATCAATATTTTTAATAGCTGCATGCACGTCTTCTTTTGAAGCCGATACACCTCTTTGGTTATATTTTAAATCGCTCATGTTGTTTTTATTCGAAAGTGATGCTTCTCTTTTTTTCATCAATAACAGGGGTTCCAAATTTCTTCAAAGTCACTTCATTGATAAAGAAAGGGTAGAGGCTACCATGCCAAACATATACATCTAAGTTTCTGATGGTTTTACTTCCTATTCTAAAATCTTTCAGGGTGAACACCGATTTGTGCTCAATATTTCCAGTGCTAATAATATCGTCTGGGTTTCCTTTGAAGTCTTCTTTCTTAATAATTCCTTGTTTCAATAATTCTAAAGCAAAATCAACAGAACAAGTAACCAGTTTAGTAAGTGGTGTATAGATGACTTCGTTGGTATAACCATTTATTGCACATTCAAATTTATACATTTGTTTGTCAGGCATGTTGAAGAAAACTCTATTTGTTCTTTCTCGCATCTGAATCCAAACATCACTGGTGTCACCTTGTTCGGCTAATGCTCTTTCTTGGTAATCTTTTCCTACTATTTTAAACTCAATTCTACGGTTCAAGCTATGGGCTGTTTCCTGCTGGGATTTTGGTAATGAATCAATGTAAACTTGGGTTAAGGTAACTCCTTCTGGGAAAGTGATACCGTTTTTCTTTACCTCTGTTGCTAATCTACGAGGTTCTCTTTCTCCATATCCTTTGGCAAATAAACGACCAGGGTCAATACCTCTAAGAATAAGATAATTTACAACAGATTCAGCACGTTTTTGTGAGAGAATATCGTTGGATTCATCCTGACCTCTATTGTCGGTATGAGCACCAAGTTCAACTATGACGTGTGGGTTGGCATCCATGGTTTCAATTAACCCTTGTAAACTATCCTCAAACTGTGGTTTCAGATCCCATTTTGCTAAATCGAAAAGGATTTCAGGCAGTAGTATGGGCTCCTCTGGAATTCTTTGTAATTCCACTTCCATTTGTATGTCTTTACTATGATCTAAACCTACAGTGGTTTCTTTCAATACCAATCTAAAATAGCCTTCTCTTTCAAAAACTAATTCGTATTCAGTATCTGGTAATACTTGTTTTGTATTGAAGGTAAAGGTGCCATCTTCAATAGTTCTCACTTTTTTCTCACTGCCATCGGAACCCAATAATAATACATCTAATCCATCCACTGCTTGAAAGGTATAATCATCGGTCACAGCACCTGTAATGGTATATTCTAGAGGAGGAAGGATAAAAGAATAAATATCTGCTCCACCACGACCCCCAGGGCGGTTGGAAGACATGTAGCC
This sequence comes from Lentimicrobium sp. S6, assembly GCF_013166635.1. Classification (NCBI taxonomy): domain Bacteria; kingdom Pseudomonadati; phylum Bacteroidota; class Bacteroidia; order Bacteroidales; family Lentimicrobiaceae; genus Lentimicrobium; species Lentimicrobium sp. S6. The sequence continues at coordinate 5,533 of NZ_JABKBZ010000049.1, forward strand.
TGCTTCTTGTTGCTCTGGGTCAAAAATGATACCAAAATCATCGGCAGCTGAGTTTATGGGAAAGCCCATATTGATTGGATCTCCCGATATGGTATCTGCATAAAAAAACACCTTGTAAATATCTAAGCCTCCTAATCTCACAAGGCCATTTGAAGAGAAATAAAGGGTGCTGTCATCTCTTATTAATGGAAACATTTCATCACGTTTGGTATTAACAAGTGGACCTAAGTTGGTTGGATACCCAAAAGGATCTTGTATGCTTTCCCTTGTAGCTATATATAAATCTTTTCCACCATAGCCTCTTTCAAAATCAGCTGCAAAAATGATAGTTTTCTCATCATCGCTTATAGCAGGATGGCCCACTACGTGACTACTATCGCTACCTAATTCTACTACTTCAGGATCTCCCCAATCTCGACCAGAACGTTTAGATTGGAGAATTAAACATCCACAAGGTCTGCTTGGGCTTACAAAGCATCGTGTAAAATACATCCTATTAAACCGGCTATTGAATGTGGATTGACCTTCGTTACCTTTGGTATTAATGATATCTTCCTCGTCAACTAACTCGGGTTTACTCCACTCGCCTTTTCTATCGAGTTTAGCATAAAATAAATCGGAGAACTTTTCTCCTGTCCAACCATCTAAGTTTTTACCAAGAGCCTCCTCACGAGAAGAGGTGAAGTATAAACTTTGATAGTTATTATCTTGATAGCTTGGGCTAAAGTCATCAAATTTGGAATTAATTCTTTTGATGTTTTCTAAAGTATAGTTTTTTGGATTCTCTAAAGCACGGCGAGCAAACTTAATAGATGCGACAGCCATTTTTGCTTGAGGATCGTCTCCCACTAAAGTATCATAAATGGCAAATTGTGCTTCTGCTTCTTTAAACTCTTCGAGCATGAGAAGGGATTGTCCATAACGTAATACAATTTCCGGGGTTTGCTGGTGTGCATTCAGTCGGATAAGTCTTTTGTATTGAGCTTTAGCTCTGCGAAGGTCATTAGTCTTACGATAAGATTCAGCCATTTTGAAGGCAACATTCAACTTGTCTTCTTTATTTTTTAGTTTGTTGTATCCCTTTTTGTACTTTTCCGCAGCTACTTTATAGAGTTGGTCTTGGTAAGCTTCATCACCAGCCCTGATGTGTCGGTTTTGAGCATTAAGAATGGGCTGAAATAATAAGCCAATTGAAAGTAAAAGTATATATGATATTTTATTCATTAGGTTCATGTTTCTGAATAAACAAATCTTTTTGCAATTTATTGTTTTTCTGTTGATTTCGTATCCTTTTTTGTGACTTTTTCATCACTTTCATTTGTCTCAGTATCTTTGGCCTGATTCTCTTCTTGATTTAAATCGTCAAGAGTAGATTTCATGGCTTTGTGAGCATTTTCGCTAAAGGCAGTAGCCGAATTATAAGCCGATTTAAAAGGTTTTTGAATTTCGCCAGTTTCCTTATTGATTTCTCTTTTGATATCGTCAGTAGCATTTCTAATATATCGCATGACTTGTCCAGCTTTTTTAGCGAATTCTGGAATCTTTTTCGGACCAAGAACTATCAATATCACCAATAAGATGATAAGAATTTCTCCTCCTCCAAAATCTAAAAATAAAAGTGCACTTGGCATCATTGTTTCAAATGTTTTTGCAAAAATAGAAAAAGTCCCGACAAACAGCCGGGACTTTTTTATATATCAAATAGCAATTTGATTATTTTTTCGTTTTGCTATCTTTTTCTGCTATTAATTTATCTCCACCTAATAAATCATAAGAGATAGGACTAGCTGTGAAAAGAGAAGAGTATGTACCTACTAGAACCCCTACAAGAAGAGCAAAGGTAAATCCTCTAATAATTTCACCACCAAAGATAAAGATAGCCAATAATACTAATAATGTAGTACCAGAAGTATTAATGGTACGAGCTAAAGTACTATTCAAGGCATCGTTAATATTATCTTTGAGAGGAGTCTTTTTGTGTAGTCCAACGAACTCACGAATACGGTCAAAGATAATTACGGTATCGTTAATTGAGTAACCAATGATAGTAAGAATCGCCGCGATGAATGCTTGGTCCATTTCCATACTAAATGGTAGTAATCCCCAGAACATAGAGAATATACCTAAAGTAATAATAGTATCGTGGAAAAGAGCAGCAACACCACCTAGACCATATTGCCATTTCTTAAATCTGATAGCAATATATCCGAAGATAATGATTAATGAGAAGATAATAGCCATGAATGCTCCACGGATAATCTCATCAACAATAGTAGGTCCTACTTTTTGAGAACTTAAAATACCTACCATTTGTTCACTATCAGTATCACCTGCAAATTGTGCATATGTAATTTCGTGCCCAATAAATCCTTTTAAAGCTGTATATAATTTGTTCTGAATAATTTCATCAACGTTGTCACTGTTATCATCAATTAAATATTGAGTAGTAATCTTAACTTGGCTATCAGCACCGAATGTTTTAACTTCTGGAGTTTGTTCAAACTCTGTAGCTAAAGATTCGCGAATGTCAGTTGTGTTTACTGATTGGTCGAAACGCACGATATAAGTTCTACCTCCAGCAAAATCAACACCATAACTTAATCCACGTACTCCTAATGAACCAATACTTAATACAATTAAGATACCAGAAATAACATATGCAATTTTTCTTTTAGCTAAGAAGTCAATCTTAGTATTCTTAAGGAAGTCTTTAGTTGCTTTAGTACTGAACTTAACCACTTGGTTTTTATCTAATAAATTAGCAAAAACAATTCGAGTGATAAAGATTGCTGAGAATAAAGACGCAAAGATACCAATGATAAGAGTGGTTGCGAAACCTTGAATAGGACCAGAACCAAATGTATATAAAACAAAAGCAGTAAGCAATGTGGTTACGTTACCATCAATGATCGCAGAATAAGCATTTTTATATCCATCTGTGATAGCTAAACGAATTCCTTTTCCAAGATTTACCTCTTCTTTAATACGTTCGAAGATAATTACGTTCGCATCCACAGCCATACCAATTGTTAGAACAATACCGGCAATACCAGGAAGTGTTAATACTGCTCCAAGAGAAGCCAAAACCCCGAAGATGAATAGAAGATTAATGATTAGGGCTAAATCCGCTACCCAACCAGCTCTGCTATAAAAGAAAATCATATAAGCCAATACAAGCATAAAGGCAATCACGAATGACCAAAGACCCGAGCTAATAGCTTCTTGACCTAAAGAAGGACCTACTACTTCTTCCTGAACAATACGAGCAGGAGCAGGTAATTTACCAGCTTTAAGAATGTTTGCAATATCCTGTGCTTCATCTACTGTCATTCCACCACCAGAGATAGAAGAGCGTCCACCCGCGATTTCAGAATTAACATTAGGGAAACTATAAATAAATCCGTCAAGCGCAATTGCAATCTGACGTCCAATATTTTCACCAGTTAATCTTTTCCATGTTAAAGCACCTTCAGCATTCATACTCATTGAAACTTCAACTTGTCCGGTTGGACTAAAGTCTTGAGAAGCATCAACAATTACGTCACCACCAAGAGCAGGTTCTCCATCGCGAGATGTTACTTTAATAGCAACCAATCGGTGAATGTCAGAACCTTTTTCAACTGGATTGATAGTCCACATGAAACGTACATTATTTGGGAAAATGCTTTTTGTCATTTTCAACATGGCGTTTACACGAGAAGTATCTTTAACTGAAGCATAACCAACACTAGCACCTTTGGCAGGATAAACCTGACCAGAATTAGGGTCTTGTTGGAAGTTAGGCTGTAGATATTCGTAAATTGGATTGTTTTCGTAGAACTGATTTGCAGCTAATTCTTCGTCAATAGCTGTTGTATCTGATTCAATCTCGTCCATTAAAGAATTACCTTCAGCAGCATCAGCAGTGGCTGTTTCAACCTCAGCAGCTGTTTCAGCTGCAGTTTCTTCATTAACGATTTCGGCAGCTTTATCTTCAGCTACTTTTTCTAAAACTTTATTAGCAGCATTCTTTTGGGCTAATGTTTGGTTAGCTTGAGCAAAATAAGCAACTACTTCAGAAAATTCCCAAGTTTCCCAGAACTCTAGTTGAGCAGTACCCTGAAGAAGTTTTCTTACACGGTCTGGATCTTTAATGCCAGGAAGTTCAACTAAGATACGGCCTTTGGTTGCTAATTGCTGGATATTAGGTTGAGAAACACCGAATCTGTTGATACGAGTGTTTAAGATGTTGAAAGTACGGTCGATTGCACCGTCAACTTCACCTTCTAAAACAGCAAATACTTCGTCGTTAGTTGAGTTATAATTGATTTTGTCTTTTAAATCAATTGTACTAAATACTGTAGCAAGGCTAAAGTTTGGATCTACTTCGTTAATAGATTGACGAAATAAATTCAAGAAAGCGTCATCAGTACTTTTTTGCATTTCACGAGCCATATCAATGGCTTTTCTAAAAGTAACGTTTTTACTTTTACCCGATAAAGCAACAATGATGTCTGGAACAGAAACTTCTAAAGTTACGTTCATACCACCTTTAAGGTCAAGACCTAAGTTGATTTCTCTTTCTTTTACTTCCTTGTAGGTGTATTCTCTTATTAAAATATTGAATACTACCTCGTTTTGTAGAGAGTCAAGGTAAAATTTCTCTCTTGCTTTTGAGATAGAATCAAAAAGCATCCCTTCTTTCAGGGCGTTCCCGTTTGCTAAAACATTTGCCATTTCAACGGCTTCTGGTGCGCTAGCGTATTCAACAGCATTGCTTTCAGCTTTTCTTGCGAAGAAGGTAAAAGACAACTGGAATATACAAACTGCGGCAAAAACGATGGCAAATAGACGTATAGCTCCTTTGTTTTGCATGTGTTTAGAGTTTTATTATAATCCTAATTTTTCAAGGCGCAAAAATAGGATAATATTTTGTCTTTAAAAAATTAATTAGAGAAAGAAATTAACAGTGCTTAAAATGAGTGTGTTATTTGATTTTTAAAGGCTTGATTTGGGTCTTGATTCATTTTTTTTCGCTATTTTTTCTGTCGCTAACCTATGGTATGTGTATCTTGAGAATTAGTATTAAAAAATGCCGGAATTGAATTATTCCGGCATTAAAAACTCAATATAATAATGCTATTTAAGTTTGATGATTTTTTGTTGGAAGCTTTGCTTGGTGTAAATACATTCTATGATTAAAATTTGATTTTGAAATGGGTTTTTAATTATAGTTTCTGGCTCAGCTGCTGAGTTTTGCTGAGATAATAAGCGCCCATTAATATCAAAGATTTTGACCTGTTTCGTTTGGTTTTTAAGCACCCCTTTAGAATTGATATAGATTTGTTTATCCCATGAGTATATCTGAACATTTGATAGTTCAGAACCAAGGTCGTTGGTATTCACTGTTTGGTTGATATGAAGCAGAAACCTTAAAGATTCATCCTCTGGACTGCTCTGGAATTCAACACTGGAGAAATCTTCTATTGGATACCAAATTCCAGTGAGTAAATCCTCGAGTAGTAAATCTTTATCCCCAAATCCTTGGAATTCGACTAATGATAGTTCATGTGTTCCGGCTATTCCAGCTAAAAAATGTATAGGGATAATTTTTGCTGTTTCCAGAGGTTCCTCTATCATATTTATGCTTAATTGGTCCTCGTTTTGCACAGAATAAAATTGAGGAACTTCTTCGAAATGGAAGAGTTTTGAAACATCAATTCCATTATCAAAGTCATCGGAGGAATCCCATTGGTAACCTAGCCAAATCTCATCTTCTAGGGTGTCTTGTTTGACATGGAAAACCAAATAACTCACTTCGCTATCTATTGCATTTTCTGATTTGTAAAATTCGTTTGCGGCATGTCTTCTAGCTTGCTTGGGAATTGTAATGCTAGCCTCCTCCGTTCGTGTTTTAATTAAAAACCCTTGTCCCATTGGAATAATCCCTTCTGTAAGTGAACCATAACCAGAAGAATTTCTATACCTGAATCTTCTTTTTCTACCATCATAAACCCAAACGCTGTGTTCCATATTAGATACTTCAATACTCTCATCGTCCCAATCAATGGCTGATGCGTAGGGATTGGCAATTAAATTGAAGCCTCTATGTTGATGTTGTAAAGCTGGAATTGAATTATGATCCAATTCAAGATCCTCGGCAAAAAGCTCACCTTGAAAACTTGGTGTTACTCCTTGGCTTGAACTGGAACCAATATAATATCGATATCCTGCACCATTTATCAACTCATGGTTGCCGTCATTAATAATTTGATAATTTGAGGAGGCTTCATTAAAAGAATAGACTTGGGTAAAAGGGTCTCCTCCGAAATCTAATACTTCTCTGAGTTCACCAGTAACTGGAGCTCCAATAAAGTGTGTGCTTCGGTTTCTCATAAACCTGTTCACGGTAGCTGGAGCATTACCCATTTCTTGTATGAGAGAGCCTGTGTTGTCTAAATCCGAAGTGATGATAATACCTTGATAGCTATTCTCATTTGATAATTCTCCATCGATGCTTAACATACCTTCAATAATGACTGAGGCGTTATTTTGAATTTGTAAATCATTTTTTACAATAAGATGAGTTCCTTTTTTGAGCTTTAGTTTAGCTCCGTTTTTTATGACTCCATCGGCAGAGACGGTGCTCCAAAAGAGGAGTAGACTCATAGCCAAGAGGGTTTTTGTTGTGCTTTTCATGATGGCTCCTTTGTTTAGTAATTTAATGATTGGTACTCATATTCTAAAGTGACAGTTAGTACTCCAAGTCCTCCCCAATTAGTTTCCTCCGGTGTCGTAATCATCCCTCGAAATCGTATAAAGTATACATAATCATTATCAATGGTAGGGTAATCAAAGTTATAAATGGAATAACTTGTTAACTCATTAGTATTGAAAGTAAAATTTGTCATACTTAGCTCGTCTCCTTCACCTATTAATTGAGTTGGCGTTTTTCGCATAAGTATGATATCAACATTTGTAGTAATACTGCCAGATATGTGAGTAGTCATTTTTGTGATGGTCACATTCTGAGGGAGCTTCACAGGAGCATATAAATTAGCGTAGAGATAATCCACATAATGGGTTTCAATATATACTCCGCCGGCTCCGTAATTAACAGTAACACCATAGTCCTCGTTAAATGAAGTTTGAAAATCTAAACCACTAAGTTGTAATTTCCCTGTTCTTACATTTTCGTAAGTTATGTTTTTGTTATCGCTGATAATGATATCATCGTGTGCTTCAATAGCCTTGTTTGCGATTATTTTCTCATTAGCAATTATATTTACACTCGTTTCTAGTTTATTATCATTAACCTTTAGAATATTGAAACTTCCATTTGCTACTTTAAATTCACCATTTACTTCTAATTGATTTTGATCAAAATCACCATAGACTAGAGGAAAGTAGGTATTGCTATTATCGATATAAAGCTTGTTGCTTCCTGTTTCATTATAACCGGCTTGATATCCTAAAAATACATTCCCTGAAGAGTTTGAACCGTAACTTCCGAAACCAGCTTCATATCCAATAGCAGTATTATTTGAACCAGACCCCGTATTGTATAATGCTCCTGAACCCATGGCTGTATTTCGAACACCATTGGTGTTTAATTCCATGCTCCCAGCTCCAAAAGCAGAGTTATGACTTCCGCTATTGTTAGAGAATAGAGACAGTTTACCAAAAGCAGTGTTGTTAGCGCCAATTTGGTTGGAATTCAGAGCAGAAATACCCACCGCTGTATTATTATTACTTCCATTGTCAGCTGCACCAATGGTTCCGATATAGATACTTGAATTATCGTTTTTAGCATCGCTTAAATCATCTATAGAATTGGCTCCTGATTCCGATGTTTCCCAGCTTGCTTTACCTTCTTCATCGGAAACTAAAACTTTTCCTGGACCAGGATTACCACCGGTGATTTTCAGGGTGCCATTAATTTCAACTTCATCGGTGCTAAAATCACCACCAATAAGAGGTGTTGAAGAGGAGGTGTTTTCTATATAAAGCTTGTTGCTTTCTGTTTCGTTATAACCCGCCTTCTGACCAATGAAAACACTTCCTGAGATATTGGTATTCTCGGTTCCTTTTCCTGCTTGATATCCTATTACTGTATTATAATTTCCTAAGCTATTATGGTAAAGGGCAGAGCCACCAATGGCGATATTATTACTGCCTTGAGTGTTAGAATATAGGGATTTTAGACCCATGGCAGTGTTATTATCCCCGTAGGAATTATTCAGCATAGCTTCTTTACCAAAGGCATTGTTTCCGCTACCGCCTGTATTACTCATTAATGATTGATAACCAAGCGCGGTATTGTAATTATTCACGGTTTCGTTTAGTCCTGAACTCTCACCAATAAAAACACTTGAGTATATGGTTTTTGCATCTTCAAGATCGTTTAGTTCATTAGGTCCAGAATTTTCAGATTCTTGCCAAGAGGCAAGTCCATTAGCATCCGAAACTAATACTTTTCCTTCTCCAGGATTTCCACCTGAAATACGAATCTGCTCATTTACAGTAAGGTTTGTATTGATGATGGCACTATCATTCACTATTAAATTTTCATTTATAGTTAGATCTTTATTGATGATTCCGTTATTACTAACATTTATATCTTGATTGACATTGAGGCTATTTAGTGTATTGATATCACCGTAACTAGTTATTTCTTCTTGGACTGTAAGCTCATCTAGAATTGTTAATTCACCATTGATCTTAACTTGATCTGTTTCGAAATCTCCGGCGATAAGTGGATTAGATGAGCTGGAATTTTCAATATACAGTTTGTTGCTGCCTTCTTCTTCCTTTCCGGCTTCATATCCAATAAAAACATTGCCTTCGCTGCTTTGTCCTGCATTTTGTCCAGCACCTGTTCCAATTGCGGTATTGTTATTTCCTGCTGTTTGCATCAAAAGGGCTCTGCTACCAATGGCTACATTTTCGGTTCCTGAAGTATTAATGGCCATTGCAGTAAAGCCTACCGCAGTATTATTTAAACCGACAGTATTGGAAGCCAAACTCATGGAGCCAATGGCTGTATTTTCACTACCCACTTCATTATTGCTTAATGTTCCAAAGCCTACCGCTGTATTTGCTTCACCGCCATAATTATTTTTTAAACTCATCTGACCAAGGCCAGTATTTGAGAGTTCTCCGTTATCCAATATTCCTGATTCTGCTCCTAGAAAAAGGCTATTACTGCTTGTTTTAGCATCGCTAAGCTCGTTTAACTCATTGACTCCTGATGGAATGGTCTCCCAAGAGGCTATTCCATTACCATCTGTTGTTAATACTTTGCCCTCCTCAGGGTTTCCTCCGGTAATTTGAAGTGTTCCATTTATTTTTAAATGATCTTCTAAGAAATTGCCATGTATAAGTGGATTTTCAGTGGCTCCATTATCAATAATGAGCTGGTGGCTTTCGGTATTTCCAGAACCCGCTTCATTCCCAATAAAAATATTTCCTGAAGCATCGGAGGGCTCAGAAGTATAGCCTGCAAAATATCCAATAGCTACATTAGCATGAGCTTCTTCATGATTTCTCATGGCGCCCACTCCCAATGTGACATTATTATTTCCTGATATGTGTTGACCAGACATGTCGCCAATGAAAATGCTGGTGGTATTGGTTCTGGCATCCATTAAATCATTTAAAGCAGTCACAATAGCTCCTGTCATCACTTCCCATTGATTGGTTGAGGTACTATAAAACCAAAAGCTGCTGTTGTCAATATCAAAAACCATCAAGCCATTGGCTGGATTTGAAATGGCTTCTCTTTCTATCGCACTCATGCTAGGGATTAATAATCCTTTTTCGTTGCTAGATACATCGAGCATGGCTGATTCATGAGGGTCGTTTCCTTCGGTATTGATAGAAACTTGGGCTTGGCTTATTGATATAAAACCTAAGAATAACATTAAAAATAGTAATCGTGTTTTCATTTTGTTCAATTTTGAGTTTTTTATAAAAATTTGATTTTAAATTAGAATCTGCTTTTTCCAAGAGAAGTCTAACTCTTCAAAATGGATTGAATACGGTCCGCTTGGTAATTCAATTTCCTGTGAGAGATAGTTGGTTTGTTCCATTTTGAATTGAGCCAAAACTCTTTCATTTTGATCAAGGATGCTGACAGTTCCATTTTGTACTATTTCTGCGGTCTGCAAAAACAGGGTGTTATTATGGGTATGTGTGAGAATGTGTTGCATATTGTTTCATTGTTTTCGGCAAATGTATTTGATGGAGGATGGTTTAAGAAATAATTTGGGTAGATGATAGGTAGTCTGACCTGTTTGTTTAGGTAGAAATTAGGTAGAAAACGATGTGTGTTATGATTTTTAAATGTCTTATAATCAGTGGTATGTGATTTTTTCTTATTCTTTTTTATTGTTAAGGTTTTCTGGCTCTCTTGGCATTTTAAATATACCTATATTTGAATTGAAATTATTAATTCATACCTCTATTATGTTTAAAATGAAGCGTTTTTATCTTTTGAGTTTGCTAAGTTTTTTTGTTCTGATTTCGCCACTTTGGTCTCAGGAAACAAAACTAGATAGTTTAAAAATGGAGCTTTTAGAAAGTGATGGGGAGGGCAAGGTTGAAGTCTTAATGGCATTAGGAGAAGTGACTTTTAGAAAAGAAAATGTCAGCTCACAAGATTATTATTCTAAGGCTTTTCGTTTGAGTAAAATACCCTCCTCGCAAATTGATTGTTTGGTGAACTTGATTAATTTATCTTATTTTTTAAAACAAGGAGATTCCATAAACTATTTTATTGATAGGGCTTTAGATATTAGTAGAGAAATGAATGATACTTTATTGATGGTGCGCTTTAATGTGGAAAAGGCTTATTCTTTTGACGCAAAAGGTGACTACATCGCAGCTAAGAAGTACAATCAAAAAAGCCTTGAGTTGTATCTTTTGTTCATGAAGAACCCTGCAAATGTCGATAAGTTAGATCCTTATAAGTATGCATTAATCTGTAATAATTTGGGTGCCGCTTATACCAATTTGGGGATTTATGATTCCGCATTTTATTATATGCTCATTTCGCTTCAAGAAAAAGAAAAACTAAATGTAGACCCTAGACGATTGGGAATAGGTTTTGTAAACCTTGGAGGAATTTGCAATAGAAAAGAGGACTATGCTGCAGCAATTGAATATGTGAATAAAGGATTGGAATTTTCAAATAGAGCTAAAGATTCGCTAATGTATATTCGAGGCTATAATCACCTTGGAGTGAGTTATAAAAAAACCGGAGATACAGTTAAAGCTCTTGAATATTATCATAAGTCATTAGAATTATGTGATATTTTGGGTAGATCAAAATCTACTGCTACAGTTTTGGTTAATTTGGGCATCATATACACAGACCTTAAACAATGGGAAAAGTCTAAGGAATATATGCTTAGAGCCCTAGCGATAAATAAAAGAATGAAGGATATTAGCGGAATTTCTAATTCTTTTAGCAATTTGGCTCACCATTATTTAAATAACAATGAAAATGATAGTGCTATTGTATATGCATTGAAAAGCCTATCTTTTGCTAATGCAACTGGTGAAATATTAACCTCTAGCATGAATTATAAAATCTTAAAAGTGGCTTATTCCAGAAAAAATGATTTTGAAAAAGCCTTTGAAGCACAGGAATCCTATTTCTTGTTGCACGATAGTATTTATAACGCAGAAAGTGATGAACGCTTTATGGAGCTTCAGACCAAATATCAAACAGCTGAAACTGATAAAGAGAATTTACAGCTCAATTACGACCTAGAAGTAGAAAAAACTCAAAAGCAGAGATTGTGGTGGGGGATGGCAGCTTTATTATTAGTTTTTGGATTCTCTGCTTTTTTAGTGAGGATGAAGCGCAAAAAAGATAGATTACTCCATGAAAAAGAACAAATAGTTTTAAAACGAGAAAAGGAATTGGCAAAAGCAGAATTAGAGAAAAGCCAATTAAAAGAACAGGAATTAAAAATGGAGATTCAGTATAAAAGCAGGCAGCTCACTACTCATGCATTGAATATGATGCAGAAAAACACTTTGATGCAAGAGATACAAGAAGAGTTAGTAGCGATAGCTAAAAAAGCTAATCATGATAATAAACCAGCATTGAACAGAATAAAAATGCTCATCAAGAAAAATCTACGCTCAGAAAAAGATTGGGATCTCTTTAAGCTCTATTTTGAGGATGTTAATAAGCAATTTTATGAGGAGTTGGCGAAAATCAGTAGGGACTTAACGCCCAACGATTTAAAACTTTGTGCCCTATTAAAGCTCAATATGAATATTAAGGAAAGTGCATCCGTAATGAATATAGAGCCTGCAAGTGTAAAAACAGCTCGCTATAAACTTCGTAAGAAATTGGATTTAAGACCGGAGGATGACCTAGTAGAGTTTATTCGAAAAATAGGATAAACTACTGCCTACTTTCGTTAAAAGCTTTGATGATTTCCTCTGGAGATTTTCCTAAATTATTTAAAGAAACCTGAGCATCGTTAGCAAAAGAGTGGTCTGGGTATTTGCTTAAAAACAATTTGTAGCTTTCTTTAGCCTTATCCATCTTGTTTAGATAGTTCTCATAAGTAAATGCTTTTAAAAATAAAGCTTGTGGCGCCTTCTCATAATAAGGATATTCCTTGATAACTCTATCAAATAGCTTCACTGTATTTTGAGAATGGAAAACATTAATACTAATATCAGCTGCTTTAAATAAATATTCAGCACTTTTTTCATCTTCCGGATACGTATCTACAAATTTCACATAATACTGAATCATGTTGGCAGCTTCTTTTTTGTCAATTATTCCTGCTTTTTCCTCAAACAATTGTTTTTCCATGTCTGAGATTTGAGAGGATAATTGATCATATTCACTTTGCTGACAAGAACTAAAAACGGCAACTAATAAAAGAATACTGAAAAAATATTTGATAGGCTTCGTAATCATTGGATTGGTTTTATGTTTATGATTTTTATTCGTTACAAAATTAGAAAACTGATGGTTTTTCGCAATAAAACTTTGTGTGATTTTAATCTTATTTAGTTTATCAAATAAAGCTGTTGAAAAAAACGAATTTCTATGCGTACATATTATGGCTTTTTTATTAATTTTACCTTTTTTAAAATCAGATATTAAACGATACATATATGAAATTTATTGTCAACAGTATAAACTTGTTAAAGAGTGTTCAAGCTCTGGGTGGAGTGTTAAATTCTAAGAATACACTTCCTATTTTAGATAATTTCTTATTTGAATTAAAAGGAAATACCCTAGCCATAACAGCCAGTGATTTGGAAACCATCATGACTGTTGATTTGGAGTTAGAGATGGCAGAAGACGACGGACAAGTTGCGGTTCCAGCTCGTTTGCTTATCGATATGTTGAAAGCATTTTCAAATGTACCGATTACTTTTACTATAGATTCGGAGCACAAAATTGAACTAGCTGCTGGTGACGGTAAATATAATTTATCAGGATATAATGCAGAAGAATTTCCAAAACTTCCAGAAATGGCAGAGGCTGTTAGTGTAGAAATGGAATCTTCAATGATGGTGAGTGCTATCAATAAAACATTATTTGCGACTGGAAACGATGAACTTCGTCCGGTAATGGCAGGTGTTTTTTGCGACATGCACGATAATGACATTACTTTTGTAGCTACTGATGCTCACAAATTGGTAAGATACCGCAGAACAAATGTGGAACCAGGTTCTCAAGTAAGTTTCATACTTCCTAAGAAGCCTTTAAACTTATTAAAGAATACTTTGGCTAATGATGATTCACCAGTTAAAGTTGAATATACAGAGAAGAATACCATTTTTACTTTCGATAATGTGAAGTTGGTTTGTAAATTAGTGGATGGTAGATATCCAAACTACGAAGCCGTTATTCCTAAAGAAAATCCAAATGTATTAACAGTGGATAGAATGGCATTTTTAAATGTGATTCGTCGTGTGTCTATTTTCGCTAATAAATCTACTCATCAAATTCGCTTGAAAATCACTGGTCAGGAATTATTGCTTTCTGCCGAGGATTTAGATTATAGCAATGCTGCTCAAGAAAGATTAAGTTGTAGTTATAATGGAGAAGATATGGATATAGGATTCAATTCTCGTTTTCTTCTTGAAATGTTGAACAACCTAGACTCTACAGAAATTAGTGTTCATATGTCGCAGCCAAACAGAGCGGGTTTGATTATTCCAGATAGCAACGATGAAAACGAAGATATTTTAATGTTGATCATGCCAGTTATGTTGAATAACTAAATGCAATCATAATATATGATATTCAAAGCCCTAGCATTTGCTGAGGGCTTTTTTATTACAAGTAACGCAGTTCTCCTGAACTGCGATTATTTTTTTGTAAATTTAGCTTACAGCTCGGGAGAGCTGTGTTACTTGTAGTCCGAACTCACTGGACTTTTTTTTGGAGTAAAGTAGTTCTCCCGAACTGCTTTTGTATAACTGCAAACTTCTTTTTCACAGCTCAGGAGAGCTGTGTTACCTATATAGCCAAAACTAAAAAGTTTAGTATTAAAATATTGATTCATAAGCTTATAGGATTTAGGTGATTGCAGAATATTTTTCAAAATCTGTCTATTAAGCTATTTGATTTCAAACATTTCTCTATTTTAGCAACACATAAATAAACGATTAAAATAATAAGTGATGAGAAAAATTTACCTCTTCTTTTTAGTGTTATTTGCTTTAAATATCTCTTTTGCGCAAACCGATTATACCCAATATGTAAATCCATTGATTGGGACAAAAAATATGGGTCATACCTTCCCTGGAGCTACGGTTCCATTTGGAATGGTGCAGCTGAGTCCGGAAACGAACCAGCAAGCCATGCATAAAGAGGATGGTTCTTACAATAGTGAGACCTATAGATATTGCTCAGGATATCAATATGAGGATTCTACTATTTTTGGATTTGCCCATACCCATATGAGTGGGACAGGTCATGCCGATTTGGGAGATTTACTCGTTATGCCTACAGTTGGAGCGTTGACTTTAAATCCCGGCCAAGCGGAAGAAGCTGGTAGTGGCTATTTCTCTCATTTTTCTCACGATACTGAAATAGCAGAACCTGGATATTATGCGGTTAATTTGGAAGATTATGAGGTATTTGCTGAAATGACCTCCTCCGAGCGTGTGGGATTTCATCGCTATACTTTCCCCGAAACTCAAGAAGCTCATATCATTCTCGATATGGTTTATAATATCTATAATTATGAAGGAAAAAATGTTTGGACTTTCATCAGAGTGGAGAATGATTCCCTGATTACAGGATATCGACAAACCAATGGATGGGCTAGAACAAAGATGGTATATTTCGCCATGGAATTCTCCAAGCCTTTCAAAAGCTATGGTCAAAAAAGATATGAAGAAGTAAAATATAATGGCTTTTATAGAAAGTTCGAGGAGGAGAAGAACTTTCCAGAAATGGCTGGACAAGAAATTAGAGCTTATTTCGATTTCGACATGAAAGAAGGAGAGGAGCTTCAGGTAAAAATGGCTTTGTCTTCGGTGAGTACTGAGGGAGCCATCAAAAACATGGAAGCTGAAATTCCCCACTGGGATTTTGAGCAAGTGAAACAAGAAGCACAAGAAAAATGGAATCAAGAGTTATCCAAGATTCAGGTAGAAATGAGAACTCCTGAGCAGATGGAAACTTTCTATACTGCGCTTTATCATACTTTTCTCAGTCCCATTATTTACGAAGATGTGGATGGTCGGTATCGTGGTTTAGACCAAAATATCCATCAATCAGAAGGGTTTACTAATTATACCATCTTCTCCCTTTGGGATACTTATCGCGCTTTACATCCTCTTTTTAATTTGATTCAGCCCAGCCGAAATAATGATATGGTTCATTCCCTTTTAGCTCATCACGATCAAAGTGTGCATAAAATGCTTCCCGTTTGGAGTCATTATGCCAATGAAAATTGGTGTATGGTAGGTTATCATTCTGTTTCTGTTATTGCCGATGCCATTGCCAAAAAAACCACAGATGTGGAATTAGACAGAGCAATCAAAGCTTGTGTTAACTCCGCTCAGCTTAGCTATTACGATGGATTAGAAAGCTATATGGAATTAGGTTATGTAGCTGAAGATTTAAGTGGCTCTTCAGTATCCAAAACTTTAGAATATGCTTATGATGACTGGTGTATTGCTCAAATGGCTCAGAAGGCTCAAAACGACTTGGTCTATGAGGATTTTAACAATAGAGCTACTTATTATATAAATGTCTTCGACTCGGTTTCTAATTATATGCGACCTAAGCTTTCCAACGGAGAATGGCGCAAAGATTTCGATCCTCTAGATACACATGGTCAGGGTTTTATTGAAGGCAATGCTTGGAATTATGGATTGTATGTTCCTCAAAATGTAGACAAAATGATTGCCATGATGGGCGGAAAAGATGAGTTTAGTCAGCATTTAGATAAAATTTTCACAACTCCAATTGAAGATAAATTTATTGAGAAAAATGAAGACATTACCAGAGATGGAATCATAGGAAACTATGTACACGGAAACGAGCCAGGACATCATATTCCATATCTTTATAATTGGACCAACGATGCATGGAAAACCCAAGAAAGAGTGAGGATGATTTTAGATGAAATGTATACCAACGATGTGGATGGCCTCTGTGGAAACGATGATGCGGGCCAGATGAGTGCTTGGTATGTTTTCAGTTCTTTAGGATTTTATCCAGTATTGCCTGGTTCTCCTATCTATGCCTTGGGAAGTCCCTTGGTGAATGCTGCAAATATCAAATTAGAGGATGGTAAGGAAATCGAAATTATCTGCCATAAGCAATCTGAAAATCATGTTTATGTAAAGAAAGTGCTATGGAACGGGCTTGCGATCACGGATTACTCCTTAAATCATTTAGAATTAGCAAAAGGTGGGAAATTGGAATTTTTCATGTCTAAAAAGCCTTAGCATACTGGTGTTCGAAATTGGACATAAGTGTTCGGAACGGAACATAATACTGCTGTCATTTCCAGTCTGTTAATTTATCTAAAAGCATTTTTCATTATGTGATTTGAATGGATTATTGTCTTATTTTTGAAAATTCGTAAAATCAAATTTTAAATCATTATACAAGATGAGTAGACAGTCTATTATCACACTTATCGCAATAGTTTTGTTTGGAGCTATCGCACTTTTAGCAATGAATTATTTTGCTAGTCATAAAGAAGAGGTGAAGCCTCCTAAAACAGAAAAAGAACTTCCCGAAGTAAAAACCGAAAAGGTAAGTTACACTCATGCTAAAGTAGATGTGGAAGAAACAGGTCGCTTGATGTCAACAGGTAGGGTAGACCTTATTACAGAAGTTAGTGGAAGAATGCTCGATGGTGATGTTCCTATGTTTACTGGTCAATCCTTTAAAAAAGGCGATGTTCTGTTAAGAATTTTTAATGAGGAGGCTAAATTATCACTCCAAGCTGCCAAAAGCAGATTTCTCAGTAGTATTGCCAATGTACTACCCGATTTAAAATATGATTATGCAGATAATTATGAGAATTGGTTAGCTTTCTTTAATGCCATTAAAATCGATAGTAAACTTCCTAAGTTTCCTGAGGTAAAATCTGAAAACGAAAAAATCTATTTAGCAAGCAAAGGAATTTTAAACGATTATTTCAGCATCCAAAGCACTGAAATTACACTGACAAAATACACCATTTATGCGCCGTTCGATGGTGCTTTCGCAAGCGTTAGCCTTGAAGTAGGTTCCATTGCCAGTCCTGGTAGTAGAGTAGCTAAAATGATTCGCACTGATATTTTGGAATTACAAGTCCCTTTAAATATGCAAGAAGTACCATTCGTAAAAAAAGGAAATACTGTAAAAGTTGAATATCAAGGAATGCAAACTACTGGTAAAGTAAATCGTGTTTCTAGTTTTGTGGATCCAGGAAGCCAATCCGTGATGGTATATGTTGATTTTAAAAACTCAGGCAAGTTCCCACTCTACGAAGGTATGTATATGAAAGCTCAGTTTGCAGAAACAGAATTAGAAAATGTGATGGAGATTCCTCGTTCCGCTCTATTCAATTTCGACGAAGTATATGTGGTTATTGATGGAAAGCTAGCGAAGAAAAGAGTACAAATTGCCAAGACTGATGAATATTCCACATATATCAGTGGTTTAGAATTAGGAATGGATTTGGTTGTTGAATCTTTGATTAATGCTTCTGACCAAATGCCAGTTAAAATCGCCCAATAATAAAACAAAAACATGAGAAATTTAGTTAGCACCTTTGTAAAATATCCATTTTACGCCAACTTAATCATAGTCATACTTGTGATTGCTGGGGGATTCTCTTTATCTAATATGAAGAAGTCTTTTTTCCCAGAAAGAAGTACCACTACTATTAATGTTCAGGTTTTTTATCCTGGAGCTTCTCCAAAAGAGATGGAGGAGGGAATTACAACAAGAGTGGAAGAATCATTAAGAGGTTTAGTGGGTATAAAAGAGATTACAAGCTCTTCTTCCGAAAACTTTGCTTCTGTAAGGATAGAAACCACAGGTAAATACGATATTGACCTCACTCTAGCAGAAATAAAAAATGCCGTGGATGGAATTTCATCTTTTCCAGTTGATGCAGAAAAACCTATTGTCTTTAAGCGTAGAGCTGTAACGCAAGCGGGATTTATTGGTTTAAGCGGAGATGTGGATCAGATAACTTTAAAACGCATGGCCAATGAGATAGAGAACGATTTCTATTCTTCTGGCAAAATATCGCAACTTAATGTAAGTGGTTTACCGCCATTGGAAATTGCTGTTGAGGTTTCGCAAGAAAATTTGCAACGTTATGGTTTGAGTATCTCAGAGGTTTCATCTGCCATTAGAAGCAATAATTTGGATATCAGTGGTGGTTTAATTAGAAATGATCATGAAGAAATTCTGATTCGTTCCAGATATCGCTCTGTAGATCCAGATGTGATTGCCGATTTAGTTATTCGTTCCTCTAATGATGGATCTAGTTTAAGAATTAGAGATATCGGAACCGTAAAACTACAATTTGCAGAGACACCGAGCCTTTCACTTCAAAACGGAAAACCTTCTGTTTCTTTTCAAGTAAATAAATTAGGAGAAGAAGATTTAGATGAGATTTCAACATTCCTTCACGATTATGTGGCAGAGTTTAATAGGATACATGATAATGTGAGAATGGATTTTACCTACGATTTCTTAACCATGTTAAAGAGTCGTTTGAATTTACTTTATTCCAATGGTGGTATTGGCCTTTTATTGGTATTATTAGCTTTGGGATTATTCTTAAACTTAAGGCTATCATTTTGGGTAGCTTTTGGTATTCCTGCTTCATTCCTCGGAATGTTTGTGGTGGCTGCGGCCATGGGAGTAACTATCAATATGATTTCCCTTTTCGGTATGATTCTGGTTATCGGGATTCTGGTGGATGATGGAATTGTGATTGCTGAGAATATATATTCCCATTTTGAAACCGGAAAGACTCCAATGCGGGCTGCCGTCGACGGAACCATGGAAGTGATGCCAGCTATTATTACCTCGGTTTTAACCACCATTGTTGCCTTTTCTCCGCTTTTACTTTTGACTGGGCAAATGGAAATGATGTATGAAATGGCTTTTGTAGTTACTGTTAGTTTAGGTATTTCTTTATTTGAAGCTTTCTTTGTATTGCCCGCTCACCTAGGTAATGCCAAAGTATTGAAGAGAAAAGACAGACGATCTAAATTCACCATTCGTCCACAACTAGAAAAGTTCATCGACTTTATGCGCTATAAATTATATGGTAATGCGTTAAAAGTAGTGATCAAATATAAATATGTAGTCATTTTTGCTCCCATATTCTTTATTATGATTACTGTGGGATTATTAAAAGGAGGATTTATTAATTATACCTTCTTCCCAGCCATGGAATTCGACCAGATTACAGTTAATGTAGCCTATAAGCCTGGTAGTGGTGAGAAAAGAACCATCGAAACCTTAAAGATGATAGAAAATAAGGTTTGGGAGGTGAATAAAGAAATTATGGAAGAGTTTAATGATACTTCTTCTTTTGTAGACTTTACTTTTGTAGGTTTAGGTGGTGCATTTGATGGAACCGAATCTGGAGCTCATGCGGGTAACTTATTTATTACCATGAGAGATATGGAAGGAAGTCCCATAAAAACCACCGATATTGCCAAAAGAATCAGTAAATCCATAGGGAAGATTCCAGATGTTGAGAAATTTGCAGTAGGGGGAAGAAATCGTTGGGGCTCACCTGTTTCTATTAGTATTTTAGGAAAAGATTTGGAAGAATTAGAACATGCCAAGCAATTCTTAATGCAGCGATTGAATGAAATCACGGAGCTTAAAGATGTTACTGAAAACAATTCTGTTGGAAAAAGAGAAGTACGCTTAGAGTTAAAACCAAAAGCATACCTATTGGGATTAAATAGAGCGCAGATTGCTTCACAAGTACGACAAGGTTTTTATGGTGACCAAGCACAGCGCCTTCAAATAGGAAGAGACGAAGTTAGAGTCTGGGTGAGATATCCAAAATCTGATAGACTGAATTTAAGTCAGCTGGATTTTATGAAGATAAAGACTCCAGCTGGAGAATATCCTCTTAACGAATTGGCTTATTATGATATTGAACGTGGTCCAGTTAGTATTAAGCATTATAATGGAGCTCGTGAAGTTAGAATCGATGCCGATTTAACTGATTTTTACGCACCAGTGCCACCCATTTTGGCTCGTATTAACGAAACTATTATCCCTGAATTAGAACAGAAGTTTAGAGGCGTAAAAATTGAATATCAAGGACAGCAAAGAGATAGTAACGATGCCACCAACGAAATGGGTAAGTATTTTGGTGTGGCTTTTATGATTATGATTTTCCTTATCATGATTCACTTTAAATCATTTACTCAGGGATTGATTGTATTGATGATGATTCCTCTAGGGTGGTTAGGTGCAGTTTGGGGGCATGGTATCGAAGGTTTCCCAGTTTCTATGCTTTCTGCTTGGGGCATGGTAGCCCTATCTGGGGTGATTATCAACGATGCGGTGGTGTTCTTGGCTAAATATAATAGCTTGATTTTAGAGGGCTTTAAAGTGAAAGAAGCGGTATATAAAGCTGGGACGGCTCGTTTTAGAGCCATCTTATTAACGACTGTCACTACAGTAGCGGGTTTATATCCATTAATACTCGAAAAGAGTTTCCAAGCTCAGTTCTTAATTCCTATGGCTATTTCATTGGCATTTGGTGTATTGTTTGGAACCACATTTATCTTGTTATTCTTCCCAAGTTTAATTTTGGTTTTAAACGATATGAAGAAGTTATATGCGGGTATTAAACTTTGGATAAGTCCAAGAATGGTAGAAGAGAATGGTGAATTTAAAGAGCTTCCTTTTGCTTGGCCAAGTGCCGAAGAAGTGGAGCCAGCCATGCGTGATAGTAAAAGAGTAATCCAATAATTTATTGATCAGAAAAATGAGAATATTAAAATATATATCAGTGGTGTTGCTTTTGGCTTTTGCGAGTCAAATGAGTGCACAAGAATCAAGTCCGCTTACTTTAGAGGAGGCTGTCACTATTGCTTTGGAGAAGAATTTCGACATCCAGATTAGCAATAAAAATGTGGAATCGGCTGAGGTAAATAATACCTGGGGAGCAGCAGGAATGTTCCCGAGTGTAGATGTTGGAATCAGTCAGACCAATAGATTCGACAATAGCGAGTCTATGAGTTCTGACGAGCGTGACGATGTGCTTCGATCTGGTGTTCAGCCTTATGTTCAAGTACGATGGATGTTATTCAACGGACTCAATGTTTATATTAAAAAAGATAAACTAGAACTCGTCCAACAGCTTTCTGAAGGTAATGCTGCAGTAGTGGTAGAGAGTAAGATTCAAGCGGTGGTATTGGCCTATTATCAAAGCCTCCTCAATAGAGAGAAGTTGAAGACCATAGAAAGAGTGAAAAAGCTGAGTCGTGATAGATTTAACTATGTGCAAACCAAAAAGCAATTTGGTTCCGCCGTTAGTTATGATGTACTGCAAGCCAAAAACTCTTATTTAAGCGATTCTACCAATTATCTTTTGCAAAGCCTAGAGCTTAAGAAATCTCAATTGAATTTAAACCTATTAATGGGTGTGGAGAAAGAAAATGTATATGAGCTAACCAGTGTGTTTGAACCTACTATAGAGGATTATAAATACTTCGATTTAGAGGATAAAATGTTCAGCTCCAATAAAACTTTGCAGAATCAATATATCAATATGGAGATTTTGCAGAAAGATGTAGCAAGCGCAAAAGCAAGTGTTTGGCCTACTTTGAACCTGAATTCGGGTACGGATTATGCTAGCAATTATGTTCGTTATTCTGGAGCAGATCCCAATTCTTCATACTCCTACGATTTCTATGTGAATTTCAGCCTCAATTTCAATCTTTATGACGGGGGAAGAACACGAAGGTTAATCAAGCAATCCATTATACAAAGCGATATTGGAAATATTCAAGAAAGCCAAATCAAGCAAACCTTAAGTAATGGCCTATTGACAGTTTATGAGATGTATCAAATCCGCAAGCAGTTATTAAGTGTTGCTGATGTGGGACTAGAAACAGCTCAGCTCAACTTGGATTTATCCACTGAGAAATTCAAAAATGGAAGCATCAACTCCTTTAACTTTAGAGATGTTCAAATCATCTTTATCAATTCTGAATTCAGCAGACTAGAGGCGGTTTATAATCTTATCAATACCCATACCGAGTTATTACGTGCTACGGGTGGTATTATTTCAGAATTCGAATAGCAAGATACAGAAATTTCAATATTTAAGCGTGGCCTTTGGGTTGCGCTTTTTTTTGTTTATGTGGCGCAAAAAAAAGAATAATTCAGGGAGTTGTGCAATTGGATACGAGTAACGCGGTTCTCCTGAACTGCGGTTAATATTATTTTTTTTATTTGTAAAATATAAATAAGCATGAGTTGCAAGCCAAGGTGTTAATTTTTTAATGTGTTTTAATAAGCAATAGGAAAGCATTGATAATAAAGCTTATTAGTAAGAAAACTAGAGGTGTTATTTAAAATACCCACCAAGTTCAAAGCTTATTTAGTGAGGCATTGAAAAAAACCAAATCACAATTCAGGAGAATGGTGTTACAGCTATCGAAACTAAACTTTTCCTAAAACTTCACAAACCCAAATATTTCTAACAAAATGGGCCTTTCCTATTTTACTTACGCTACCATGATCTACAATTTTCAATCGGGCCTTGCTGATTAAATTGGTGATATCCTCAGTTGATAGAATGACCATACGATTTGTGATTTTAGCTGTAGAATCAATGATATTAAAAAGCTCATCGTCTGTTGCACGGCTGTACATATTATAGGGGAGGTCTATAATGGCAGCATCATATTTTTTACTGATGTCTTTTATATCGGAGCAATAAATGTTTGCGGTATAGTTAAAGTGGGAAATGTTTTTACCCGCATGATGAAATATTTTAGGGTTGATATCACAACCTTCTATATGATATCCAGCGAAACAAGCTTCTAATATGATGGTTCCAGCACCACAACAGGCATCTAGTAATGTGATTTCTTTATTTCCTTTCGATGCAATGTTTACCAAAGATTTGGCGGTATGAAGTCCAAGTGAATTACTATAAGAGTAGGGTTTATCATTATGTTGATGCCATTTGAAATTGTTTTTAATCAGAACTCCAAAATACCATATACCTTCATAATAGGCCAAAGCATAAGTGATGTATGGATTATAATAATCAGGTGCTCCATCAATACAAAAGCCTATGTCTTTTAGTTTACTCAGCCGTTCCTGATACTCCGTTTTATCGCCGTGTAAAACTACATACTCTGCTTTGAAGCTATCGATGCGTATTTTCTCTTTTTTGGCTTTAAGGATAAGTGTATCATAGTCATCGGAAGATGAAATAATATCGATTCTTCTTTTGATGAAAGCGCTATTGGATGGCTCTATTTTGATATCAGAAAAAAGCAGTTTATTCTTTTCATCTTCATTAAATAGGTGTCTCGATTCGAGTTTGCATAAATCACTCTCACTACGATCGTAATTATAGGAATAGAGATACTTATGGTCTTGCATGTGTTTTGCTTTTTTGCTTGAATAGCATAAAAAGCTGCTATCACAATGAATATTTGGTAAATATAGGGAAAGTCCTTGGCTGGCCTATTTTTTTTCTGTGAAATAGGTGTTGAAATGGTGGTTTTCTACTAATCTTATGATTTTTATTTGAAGCTTTTTAAACGTAACGACACTAAGTGGCGTAGTAAAATTGTTTATTTGCATAAACAAAATAAAAAGCGATGAATGACAATAAGGACTATAATCACATTTTAAGGATAGGCATTATTTATGACCTCCTCAAAAAGAAAGATTTTACTAAAAGAAATGAGTTTGAGGATGTGTTGCTTGAAAAGATAGGTCACTTTTCCACTCGTACCTTTGATAGAGATTTGCAAAAGCTAAGGGAGCAATTTGGCCTAGAAATTCAGTATGTAAATCATTATGGCTATGGTTTAAATAAAGATTACGAGCAAGAAAACTCAAAAATCGAGAACATTCTGCATTTGATGAA
This sequence comes from Lentimicrobium sp. S6, assembly GCF_013166635.1. Classification (NCBI taxonomy): domain Bacteria; kingdom Pseudomonadati; phylum Bacteroidota; class Bacteroidia; order Bacteroidales; family Lentimicrobiaceae; genus Lentimicrobium; species Lentimicrobium sp. S6. The sequence continues at coordinate 30,120 of NZ_JABKBZ010000049.1, forward strand.
TTCTACGTTTTTTAAAATGAATAACCTCAATAAGAAAGATGTTATATTTCCATTTACCAGCAATAATATTGAGGTTAATGAATTCTTACCAGAAATTAGTGAGGCCATAGCTAAGGGCCGTAAAATTCATATTGCATATAGAGGATATTGGGAAACCGATCGTAAGGAATATATCCTTTCGCCCTATTTATTGAAAGAATACCAGCTCAGGTGGTATGTTCTGTCTAAAGTTGATGGTGAAATCAGAGTCTTTGGTTTAGATAGAATTAGATCAATAGATGTCCTAAAAGATGAATCAGTCGAGCGTCCTAAAATAGATGCCAGTGTATTTAATAATATCATTGGAGTTTCTGAAGCGCACCTCCAACCAGAAAAAGTGGTATTGGCTTTCACTCCTCGACAAGGAAGATATATCAAATCATCCCCAATACACCCAACACAAAAGGTTATTTCTGATGATGAAAATGGCTTGGTCATTTCCTTGAAAGTTGGTATTAATTGGGAGTTGAAAGAGGTCATCAAGAAAAATGGCATTCAAGTAAAAGTATTAGAACCAGCTCATTTGGTTGAGGAAATCAAACAAGAACTTATCGACAATTTAAAACAATATCAATCATAAAACTAGAATTATGAAAACAGGTGAATTAGTAAAGTTTATCATCAAAGGGAGTATCAGCCTATTGACAATAGGTTTTGGTTATGCCTTAGGCAAAGAAGCAGAAAAGAATTATAACAATTGGAATCAGAAGGAGGGCAAAAATGAATAATAGTCAATCTGAAAACCCTAAGAAAGATGAAAATAATGGCTTGAGCTTTTTTGAGCCTATATTCTCACAAGTGGAAAAGCAATTTGCACAAAACGAGATATTTAAAATAGGAAAAGTTTCAGGACATTGGTTTGGAGGTATAATAGATGGAGCAGTGGACCTTATTTTCAAGAGATATTAACGATTAATTAATTTAACACATCAAAAAAAAGATTATGGAAACCATAACAGAAATTATTAACAACGGATATGGCTGGTATTTATTAGGAGGGCTAATACTCAGTGGCATTATTGCTGAGATATTATCACAAGTGAAATATGAATGCAGTACACTAAACTGGAGGAATCTCGCCATTGGGGCTTTGGGAACTTATATTGGTTTCCCCGTACTCTTAGTGGGCTGGTCAGAAGAATCAGAGGTTTTGGTGAATCTTGGCCAAATATTATTCCTAATCAGCTGGATTTGGAATTTAGTCTTTACCGCTCGCCGCTCTAACTTTCTTATTGCTATTTTGGCCATTCCCACCCAAACACTTTTAAGTTTAATAGCAGCTATTTTTGTGAGCTCCACTTGGGATGTGATTAAGGAGAAGGTTGGCGTATGATACCAATAATTATTGTCTTCTAAGTAGATAAATAGCTTGCCGGCGGCTTTCTTTATCTATGAATATGTATCCAATATTAATGACAAGATGACTAACAAGGATTGAAATTGCAGCACCAGAAATACCATATTTTGGAATAAGAAGAATGGAAAAAATGATATTAACGATAATACCAATGGCAAATCTTATGGCATCTTTATAGAGTTTATTATTATTGATAATGTGTTTCTCATAAATCATTCCTATAAAAACAATTAAAGGAGCCCAACAGAATATTTTTAATGCATTTAAGGTTTCCGAGTCTGTTTCGTTAAAATAGTTAGATAAAATATAATCCCCGAAAAGATGATAGAAAATAACGATGAGAAGGCCATAGACAGATACTGTTTTTAATAGAACCGACATTCTTCGTACATATTGTGGTCTGTTATTTTTATACGAATTGGCAATAGCAGGATATAACGCATTGATGATGGCAAATCCAAAATTCCAAGTTAGCGTGATGACTAAAAATTTCACTGAGTAAAACTGCCCAATGGCTTCATTGTCCATGTAATATTTAAGAAAAAATTTATCCAAGGATAGGTATAGATACAATAAGAATTGTGTAATGATTAATGGGTAGGAAGATTTTAATAATGTCTTTGCGATGATGCTAGAAAATCGAGTGAGTTTTAAATGAATGCTATTATTATACTTAAAAATCACGAAATATATCAATCCTTGAATGATAAAATCAAGAGCTGTAATTTCAGCAAAGTATATAATACTATATTGATTCTTTACTCCATAATATTGAAATAAAGTAATGATGAGGAGGCTTAAAATTTTTGCAATAAAGATATATTTTACTCTTTTGGTTGCTAATAAGAAGTACTCAGCAATATTAGACAAACGAGTTAAATAGCTTAAGGCAATAATAGCATAAAGTAGAAATTGACTTTTGTCAACTGAAAAAACAAGAAATATGGCGAAACCCAGAAAAACGAGCAGCCAACTGCCAAGCTGAAGGTAAAGGCTAGTTGAAATTATAGCATTTGTTCTTTTGGGATGGAATATCATTTCTCTGATGCTAATGTCCAGTAAACCCAAAGAGAATATAGGGGCAAAAACACCAATGATGGTCATGGCATATTTGAGCTCACCCATATTGCTAGCACCTAGGGAAGAGAATATCTGAGGGACAATAAAAGCACCGACAATAAGTTGAATTAATTTTTCTAATAAAAACCAAGCTGTATTCTGATAATCAGCTTTTTTAAAGATAGATAGCATTAATTTATAATTTGGAGCTCAAATTTAGAAAATAAGTCCTAATTTTACGCATATAATAATTATTAAACTGAATGAACTAAAATAACCTAAGAATTTACCGATTTACTATGACCGCTGACTTTCTACGAAGATATTATATCTTAAGCATTATTAAGAATCCTATAAAGTACAGTATCGATACTGATCAATATGTATCTTTAGAACAATTGCAAAGGGCATTAGAAAATACTATGTCTCAGAATTTGCACCATCCTCTATATGCAAAACTAGATTCTTATTCTCAAAAAAATGTAAAAAGGGACCTGGATAAAATCTTAAGTTTCACTGGAGTTGAGATAGAACATAAAAGAAATTTCGGATATTTTATTAAATCCATTGAAGAGGGCAAAGCTGATTTATTGAAAGAGCTCTATGAAAAGACGGAGCTATTTTTATTGGAAACTAAAAATCGAGAATGGCAGGGATATATTAGTCCTCAAAATACATCCTTGGATGGGCGCTTCGATTTCTCAAAAATCATTTATGCCATAGAAAATCATTTGCAAATACATATCAAATTCTCTGGTTGGTACGATAATAATAAATTTGAAAACCTTGATCTCTATGTACAGCCTCTTCATTTAAAAGAAGCGCACAAACATTGGCATTTGGTGGCTCATCACGAAAAACATGGCATTTATTCCTTTAGTTTAGATGATAGAATTGAAGAATTAATCATAACGAAGAAGAAAGTGGAGCATCCAGTTTCTTTTAATGCCCAAGAGTATTTCAAAAATTCAATAGGTATTTTGGTGGATGATACTCCAACAGAGAAAATTATAATCAAAGTAGCTAATCATCATTTTAAATATTTAATGATTCGGAAGATGCATGCTTCACAAAGAGTAATTGAGATGCCCAAGTCGTTAGATACCAATGAGCTCGATTATAATAACCCAGATATCTGGGGAGCTATTGAGGTGACACTTCAGCCCAATTATGAATTCCTCATGGAAATACTCCAGTATAATAGGTGGGTAAAAGTCATCAGTCCTAAACATGTGGCCGATGATATTGTCTTTCATTTAAAGAAGTCTTTGGAATACTATCAGTGATTCTTCTTCCCATTTTTCTACTGTTCAACAAGTTTTTAGGCTTTAAATTCTAATCCAGTATTTTTCTTTCATTAAAATATACTTCCATACAGCAATTAGACACTTTTTGTCCGTTTCGCAGCTATCTTCGCTTGCCAAATTAACCACATAAAGCGCAAAATTATGCCCCTATACAAAGTCAGTCTGAAATCTTCAGGTAACTCTAATACCATAGCCTTTGAAAAAGGAATGAGTATTCAAGTAAATATGCCCACCACCAATAATCCAGTATTATCCAATGGCGGAAAATTAGTAGCCGAGGCCTTTATGCGCATCTATGGATTAGATGTGAAGAAGGCTGGGCTTTTGAATGGAGCTTATTTACAAGTGGAGGAGATGAAGTAATAGAAAATATTTTTTCAGGTATGAATACCATCTGATTAATAACCAAAAACGAGAAACAATCAACATAATATTGAACCAAATACTTATGGAAGAATCAAAATCAAATATATTAAAAACAGACTTGGTTTATTCAGCTAAAAGACTATCTGATATAATTAGTAGTTTACCAGAGAAACTAAACGAACTAAAAAGCACAGATTCATCTGGTGAAGATGAACAAGGCATATTTGAAATAGTAGAGGGGATAAGAATGCGGTTCTTGCAATTATCGGATGACCTTGATTCACCATTTAAAATTGCAGTTGTAGGAAGTCAAGGAACTGGAAAATCAACTATCGTAAATTTGCTACTTGGAGAAGCTCTAATGCCTAGTACTACTTTGGAAAACGAAAGTGCGGTAATTAGACTAGCATACCCACCAGAAGAATCTTTATTAAATCAAGCAGTATTTGAACTAAAAGATGGCAGTAATGAACAAACTTCGATCGAGGAAGCAACCATTTTAATAGATAAAGTAAAACGCAAAGAAAAAGACGATTCCTTTGTTAAGAGCATAAAACATGTAACTTTTTATATTGATAACGAAAGATTAAAAGAAATAGAGTTAATAAATACACCTGGAATGAATGTTTTAACAGAGGATTTCTATCCGAAAGTGCAGCATTTATTTGCTGAGGCAGATATTATTCTTTGGGTAAATAGTTCCGAACAAATTTTGGATAATTACAATAGTTGGTTAATTCAAAAGATACATGCTGATAATGATAAAATTGTTGGACTTATTACTTTTCCCGACAAACTATATAGGCAAGATGAAAATAGTGGTGTAACTGATGTTGTTAGTCAGTTTATGTCAAAATTAGAAAATGATAGACTCATCAGAGTAGATGGTAAGATTGGGCTATTTATATTAAATGGTAAGTTTGCTCAAATTGCATTTTCACATAAGGAAAATCTTAAATTCATAAACGATTTAGAATATCTTGATGAAGAAGAAGACAAATTGAAGATGATATATAATTTTCTTCATCATAGCTTTGCTTATAGTGACGAAGAAAATAATATTGAAATACTAAGGAAATATAACCTTTATGGCATTGTAAATATTCAAACTCCTCTTTTAAGTGACGAATTCGAATTAGAAGGTTTTTATAATTTTTGTTTAGAACAAGGAATATGTGAATTAAATGAAAATTCCACTTCTGCACTGTATACAAAAAAAGGAAGGGAACTTCTAGGAGAAGTATCTCAATACAATTCATTTGGTCGTTTTTCAGAGGATTATTTGATTCCGTTATCAAAGGAATCAAAATACAATTCTGTATATAGTAGATTAAATCGAATCCTATCAACAAGTGATAATAAAGACAACAGTATTTCAAGATTAATACAAATAAAAGATAATCTTGCATCAGAAAAAGATAAACTTGGATCAGAAGAAAAAGATAGGCTAAACGCTTTTGAAGGAATAATTACAATTTTAAAATCAGAATATAACAATTGGTATAAAAAACAAATTGGATTTCAAACTGACACATATTCAGATGATCTTATTGATTTTATATCTAAAAAAATAGATGAAGATATCGGTGGGTATGATTTTTTCAAGGAAATATTAGGTACTTTAACTCCGAAAATTTTAAAAGGCAATACCGAAACCACTATATCTAAAAAGATTTCAGAGATAATAGAAGAGGGAATTGAAATAATTTTACCAAAATCAATTAATAACCTTGCAGAAGAAGCGAATACTCAAATAGAGTATATTATGATAAAGATGCAAAAGGATTATTTATCAAAAAAGAATGTAGATGCTAATATTAAAGGTAACTACGATTCAGATATTACGCCAAATATTGACACAAGTAAAATTTTAAAACATTTACAAAAGCATCTTAAGCCGATTTTAAAAAAAATGATAATAAGATTGATGAAGAATTTGGCTAAAAAAGATTTGCGTAAAGGTGCAAATACATGGATGAAGAAGAATATTATTAAACCTATTGTTATATTGATTAGGAAATTATTACAAAAGGAAGCGAAAAAGGTTGCCGTTAAAAAAGTTGCTCAGGCTGGAGCAAAGTCTGGTATGGGACCTTTTGGTTGGGTTCTAGCAATGTTGGACATCATTTCTATTGGAAAAGACCTTCGAGACATGTATATAGAAATGAAAGCCTCTTTAAAAGAAACTCTTAAGAATGAAAAATCATTTGGAAATATTTTTGAAGAAGAGGCTATTAGAGTTTATACAATTATACTTGATGAGGTTGTGAAAGAATTAAACTCAAATTTTTCTAAAGATAAAAAGGATAAAAAATATATACTTGATGGAATAGAAGGCTGTGATAATGTTTTATTAGAATTAGACAAATTTAAAAACATATAGAATGGGAGCATCTGAAGCTATAAATATATTAAAAGAAGAAGTTGAAATTAATGGGTTTCCTATTATTAGGTCTATAGAATATCTAAATAATGAAGAACCAGTAATTTATTTATGTGGTAAGAGTTCAACTGGGAAAACAACATTTCTTAATGCTTTATTCAATATGAAAAAAGACGAGCTGTTTACTAGTACTGATATTTCCACCAAAACAGAGTTTAGGTTCAAAAAGGGTACAGAAGAAAATATTATTAGATCAGACAATAGTATAATCAGTATTCCTATAGATTATATTGACAGGAAAGAATTGTTTAAATCATTAAATACCGTTGGCGAAAAGTATCTAATCACCTTAAATCAGAAGGCTCTAAAAGGAAGAACCATTGTTGATATTCCAGGGGTATTTGATTTCAGCAGGAATAATGATTTTTCTAATAAGATGATTGATGAGGCAAATATTGTATACTTCTTTTCTCCTTGTAGGGCAAAAACAAATCCCTTTGAATACGAATTACTAAAATCAATATCTGAAGCAGGCATTCCTATTATTGTTCTGTTTACAATGGGAGATGATACAGACCCCGATGAAGGGGTTACTAGAAAAACGATACCTAAGCTTGTTAAAAACAGATTAGGCACGAGCTTTAAAGGGATTAATGTGTCTCATCATCAAATAATATCATCAAATGATTTTTATAAAGGAAGAGATAATCATGGTATCGACCAATTGCAATTACATATAAGTAGTAATGATGAGGTTTATAAAAAAACAGCAGAAGAAAACAGATTAATAAAAACAACTAAGTATTATTTAAGTTTGACAGAAGATAAATTAGCTAAATTATCCATTGATAGTGATACGTATATTAATCTTGTAAATAGAGAAAATGAGCTTTGGTTTGAAACAGAAAAGAAGAAGGTTGATGATGAAAGATATAAATCTATTAATGGTATAACTTCCGAATTAAACTGGTTACAAAAAATCTGTGAAGATGGTATTTATGGGAAAAACTTTAGTAAGCTTTATTCTATGCAAAACTTATCATTAAAGGAGCAAAAAGAGAAATTTGAATTGAATTGGGAAGAGTTTTGGCGTCAATTAGGAAATGATAATGAATTATTGAATTTTAGTATTCCATTATTACCAATACTAAGCGAAAATCTATTTGAACAAATATCTATTGATATAGATAAGTTTAAGGAGGTAATTGGAGAAAAGACTGATACAGAAACTAAACCAGACAGCGAAGACAAGGAGAATAAAAAGGATAATTCTAGCAAAGAATCAGATAATAAAGAAATGTCACTAACCGATTTTATGGAGGTGGCCATAGAAATTGGAGTTAACCTAAGCAATGGTAAGATACTATTTAATAAGTGGTTATACTTGAGTAATCTTTCAAAAAAAATTAATGATGCAAAAAATGATATAATTCAACAATGCAATATAGAGTTTAATAATAGAACGAATAAATTGGTTGATGTAAAAAAACAAAGAATAGAAGCTGGTATCATAACAGATCCAACATTAGAAGATACAGCCACTCTCAATAAAGCACTAACAAAATTTAAATCTATTATTAATGATATCAGAGCCAGTTAAAAAGATTTTTGAAGAGTTTGATGAGGTTTATATAAATTTAGGAAATAATCTGGATACAAAAGAGCACATAGATGAGGTTTTAGGAGACATTAAACTTATAAAATTGTGGGAGAAAGAGTTAGAATCTGATAAACAAAGCATTTTTATTATTGGGAAAACAAGTACAGGTAAGTCAGAGTTTCATAATTTTTTACTAGATATAGATAATAAAAAGGATGCCCTGTTTAAGGCATCAACAAAAGTAGAGACTAGTATAATTCAAACTTTAGAACATTGTGATAATAAATCAGATTCTTATGCAGAAATAATAGTAAAAAACGCCAATGAATTTAAAAAGCTAATTATACCCATAGAAATCAAGTATGAATTTAATAATAATGACTTTAAAATTCCTCTTGATAATACAGAACAAATTGGTTTTTTTAGAGATAAAATAATTGCAAAATCTGATATTGCAAAATCTTTTGATGTTATTAAAGCAATTAGTCAAGTTAATATAAAGTATCCGTTAAAGTTTTTGAAAGCTCACAAAATCATTGATACTCCAGGATTAGCATCTAGTGAACCAGTAACAGATACTGTTGTTAGAGATTATTTTAATGGGAAATCACACATTTTTTGGTTTATAGATGCTTCAGATCACACACTGTCAGATAGCTTAACCCTTTTAAAAGAAGAGGAAAAATTACTGAAAGCAAGTTCTAAAAGAATTTTCTTTATCGCCAATAAATTTGATTTGATTGATATTGATGATTATAATGAATCAAAAAAAGAGGTGCTATCGAAGATAATGGAGAAAATGACTAAGGATGTAAAAGAAATGCTTGATAAGATTTTATCTTCTAATAGCATCAATACAAATATTCTTTTTACATCCTTCAAAAAACCCAATAAAACATTTGTTACATACAATACTATTGATACCATTAAACAATTGGAAGAGAATATCTTGTTAGATAAAAAGAAATCAAATTACAGAAACATTTTCTCTTTAATCTCTACAATGAAAAAAGTCTTACTGAATATTAAAGATAAAGTATTACAGCGAGAAGGCACAAAAATTAATGATAAGATTGAAGATTTAAAAAAAAGCTTTATAGGGATTCATGCAAAGAAGAGTATACTTAATAAACAATATGAACAAACTTTAGATATAATTAAGGAATCTATTTGTCAAATTGAAAATATCAAGAAAGAAAAAAAACTAAATACACATAAACTATACAATAATTATATCAAGCTCCTTGAGGAAAAAGTTGATACCTCTACAACCAAGATTTATAATTCGGTAAGAAGAATGGAATATGTGAATTTGCAAAGTTTTTTTAAAAAATTAGATCACGTTGGACGAATTAAAGATCTATCTCTAAGAGAAAAAGAAAATCTTTTGAAATATTTTATTTATGATGGTGAATTAAATGAAAAAAAGAAAGGTCTATTAACCTATATACATAATAAATCAAGTGAATTCAACGATCTTAAAAATAGTTTAAGAAAAATAGTAGAAGAATGCTGCAATGACGAATTGAATAATATGAGTAAAGAAATATCAAAACTGAATCATAAAAAAGAGAATATTGCCAACAATTCGAAGATTATACTTAGTATCAAAAGTAAAGTTGATAATATTGATCATCTTCTCTTAGAGGATATAGAAAAAAGGGTTGCTTTATGGGATCCAAGAAAAAATAAAAAAAATGATAGTTTCGTAAGTTTTCTAAAACTATATTCTCTTATAGATGATCATAAACTAATAAAAAATAAAACTGTTTCAAATGAATAAGAATACAAAATTAACTGAAGAATATAAAGCTGAAATAAGTGATATTCTTAAAGAAATCAGTTCAGGATTAGGGGAATCAGTTATTAGTAAAATTGACCCGAAAATAGATTATATCCATTCAATTGTTAAAGAAATAAAAAATGAGAATTCGGAATCTCAGGAATATTTGATGAAAACGATAGAATCCTTCGGTAATGATATTGAAAACTTTAAGAAGGAGTATAATTCAGAAATTGAAAAATCTTTAAATAAAATAGATTCTGAGATAACAATTCTTAAAAAGAATACTGAAAGCACAATACAAGAAAATCATGATATCTTAATTAAGCAGGTTTCTAAAGATTTGTCACAAATAACGGATCTTCTTAATAATCAGAATGAAATTGAAGTAATTCTAAATAAAATTGACACTGCCAATTCAGGTCAAACAACCTTATTAGAAAAGTTAACTTATAAATCCGATACTACCAATGAAGAATTAATTACAAATCAAGAATACATTAACAATGCATTATCCGATAACAATAAATTATTAAAAAACACGAACAAGGCTATTGAGATTAATATTATAAAACAATTATCTAACATATCATTTATTGTCGACAAAATACAATCCGATAATGTATTAGAGATTAAATTAAAAGAAACGCAATTAAAACAAGATAGAACAAGTAAACTTATTTATTTATTAATAGGAATTGTAATTGCTGTTCTAATTACAACTATAAGTATTCTAATTAAATAATATACAATGCCATTAATTAAACATCAAATTAATACAATTTGTAAAGGCAAAAAAATAACAGGAGAAAAACTAACCTGGGAATTTCCAAAAAGCCTAAGCTTCGATAAAGACCAAATTCTTTATCAGGGGAGGGCTTTTGCCCAAATCAATGAGCAAAAAAAGGAAATCCATATTAATAGAAGAAAAGCATTAAGCTCAAAAGGAATTAATCCGCTATTGAGTCATACAGCCTTGGCCAACAATGTCAAGTATATAATTGAGGATGGTAAGAACCAGCATATATTTAATACCGATGCAAAGGGGAGGATTATCAAAACTGAGCATCTAATCAATGAACTATATGCTCCCAAAAGAGTAAATACCGAACAAACCAAAGCATTAATGTGTAGGGAAGAAGATATGGCTCCCTATAACAAATATGAAGGCACCGGAACACGGCCTCCTTTTCAAATCCGTGACGAAGGAGGCCATATTCTAGCTGATAGTATCGGAGGATTGCCAGAATCTATCAATATCTTTCCACAAGCCTATTGCGTTAACCATAGCAGTGAGTGGAGAGGAATGGAAAAATCAGTACAAACAGCATTAAAAGCTGGACAAGTGGTGATAGTGAAGACCGAGTTCAAATTTATATCCTCCTCTAAAAGACCCGATAGTTATCATTATCAAGTAGAAATTAATGGGTGGTCAAGAAGCTATCAATTTCAGAATATAAATAAGGCCCCATGATAGAAGAGCCAGCGGCTCGTCATTATGGTAATACATAGAGTTGATATTTGCTAAAGTCCCATCGGGACGGCATTATCTCTAAGGTAGTAATATCGTACCTACGGCACTCCTAGATGCTTTTTGTTTTTAAATTACCATAATTTCGCTGCTCTGCAGCTTTTAGGATAAAATGATAATATCATTCAATATTATAGGTATTGTCAAGCGAGGAAATTCTATACATAAAGTCAAATCAATATCTGAAAGACGAGCGGTGGCCCGACAAAATAGCGGGCTAGCTTTGGCCTTGTGGGTGGAAGCTTTATTTTGTCTGGCTTTTGGGTTACTTTTTTCCACAAAAAAGTAATAATCGGAAAAGATTGGATAGGCTGACTCATGTTGTGCCACCTATACCGATGTAACTGTGCCACTCAAACCGGAGCAAGTTGTGCCACTCATACCGGAGCAAGTTGTGCCACTCGTACCGGAGCAAGTTGTGCCACTCATA